>NZ_JBSGZD010000077.1:0-29639 GCF_053610825.1 Streptomyces sp. NPDC054863
CCCCGAAGGTGGGCGTCCCGCGGCCGCTGGCGCCGCGGCCGGCGCCGGGGTCGGTGCGGGGGGCGGGGGGGCGGGGGCCCCCTTGGGGGCCCGGCCCACCGGTCTTTTCCGTACGGTACGAAGCCCTGCGGCCCTCAGCCCGCCAGGGTTGCCGGGCGGTGGCGGATCGGGGCCCAGCAGCGGATGATGTCGCGGACCGAGACGACGCCGATCGGCTCGCCCTTGTCGTCGTCCAGCACGATCAGGTGGCGGAAGCCGCCGTGGGACATGGCCGATGCCGCTTCTTCCAGGGTCCAGGAGGGAGAGGCGAAGACGACGTCGGTGGTGGTGTGGGAGCCGGCGGTCTCCAGGTCGGGGTCCTGGCCGGCGCCGACGGAGTTGAGGAGATCGCGCTCGGTCAGGATGCCCAGACCGCTGGTGTCGGAGTCGAGGACGATGGCCGCGCCGACGTGGCGGACGGACATCAGCCGGGCGGCCTGGCGGAGGGTGTGGGCGGGGCCGATGGTGAGGACCATCGTGCTCATGGCATCGCGTACGAGCATGGAGTACAGCCACCTCCTGGGTGCGAATCCGTACGGGAACGAATTCACAAGTTCACAAGTGAGGGAACTTTTAGAGTCGCAGGCTCGTGCGGGGTCAACAAGAGGGTGGTAGAAGCAAGTTGAGGGGCGTGCAAAATCTCGTCACACGCCCCTCGCGGCGCTCAGTAGCGCTGGTTGAGGTAGCCGAGCAGCTCGTTGTGGAGCAGGCCGTTGGAGGCCGCCGCGTTGCCGCCCTCGACGCCGGGGACGCCGTCCAGGCTGGTGAACCTGCCGCCGGCCTCCTCGACGATGATCGCGTTCGCGGCCATGTCCCAGAGGGAGAGCTCGGGCTCGGCGCAGATGTCGACGGAGCCTTCGGCGACCATCATGTACGGCCAGAAGTCGCCGTACCCGCGGGTCCGCCAGCAGGCGCGGGAGAGGTCCAGGAAGCCGTCGAGGCGGCCCTGCTCCTCCCAGCCGGAGAGGGAGGAGTACGCGAAGGACGAGTCGGCGACCTTGGGGACCTTCGAGACGTGCAGGCGCGTCGCGGAGGTCAGACTGCGGCCGGTGTACGCGCCGCCGCCCTTCGCCGCCCACCAGCGGCGGCCCAGCGCGGGCGCGGAGACGACGCCGACGACCGGGTGGTAGCCGCCCTCGCCCGCCTCCATGAGGGAGATCAGGGTGGCCCAGACCGGGACGCCGCGCACGTAGTTCTTCGTACCGTCGATGGGGTCGATCACCCAGCGGCGCGGACCCGAACCCTCCAGGCCGTACTCCTCGCCGAGTACCGCGTCGCGCGGGCGACCGCGCTTGAGGTGGTTGCGGATCAGCTCCTCGGCCGCTTTGTCGGCCTCGGTCACCGGGGTCATGTCCGGCTTCGTCTCGACCTTGAGGTCCAGGGCCTTGAACCGGTCCATGGTCTGGGCGTCGGCGGCGTCGGCGAGGACGTGGGCGAGGCGCAGGTCATCGTGATAGTCGGGCATGCCGACACAGTATCGAGCGTGATCAGCGGGTGACCATACGGGACCAGGGGTCCGGCTGCGAGCAGGACCCCTTGACAGTCGGTGACGGGCCGTCAACGCTGACAGGCGGGAGGCGATGCTGTGCCCACTGCCCGAGAAGCCCTGTTGGACGCCGCCTACGCAGCGCTTGCGGCGCGGCCCTGGTCGGCGGTGCGGATGGTCGACGTGGCCGCCTCGGCCGGGGTGTCCCGGCAGACCCTCTACAACGAGTTCGGCAGCAAGGACGGGCTGGCGCGGGCGCTGGTGCGGCGGGAGGCGGACGGCTTCCTGGCCGGCGTGGACCGGGTGCTCGGCGACCGGACGGGGGCCGACACGGACCGGCTGGCCGGAGTCGCCGAGTGGATCGTGCGGGCCGCTCGGGAGAATCCGCTGGTACGGGCGCTGGTGAGCGGGTGCTGGCCGGAGCGGCTCCCGTCGGGGCGGGCGGCCAGGGGCATTCCGGCAGCGGCGGCGGGGGCCGAGCAGCGGAGGGCGGACGGCGGCACGCCGGGGGCGGGAGAAATGGCCGCCGTCGTACGGGACCGGACGGCGGCTGCGCTGGGGGAGCGGTGGCCGTGCGAGGTGGTGGTGAGGCTGGCGGTGTCCTGGGTGGTCGCACCCGGGGCGAAGGGCGGGGTCGGGGAGTTCGTGCGGGGCGTGGTCGGCGCGGGGGCGGAGCCGTCGGAGGCGGAGTGATCGCTGCGGCGCGGCCGGGGCTGTCCACGCCCGGGCCACGGGGGCGGGCGCGACGTGGTGCGAGCCCCGCAGGGCGGCGGAGCGGTGAGCCCCGCGGGCCGACAGAGGTGCGAGACAGAGGAGGAGCCCCGCAGCCCGGCAGAGCGGTGAGCCCCGTCGTCAGTGGGAGGAGCCCGAGAGCTGGAGGCCGATGACGCCGATGATGACGAAGGAGATGGAGACGAGTTTGAGGGTGGAGACCACGTCGTCCAGGAAGATCATTCCGTAGATGGCGGTGCCGGCCGCGCCGATGCCGGTCCACACCGCGTACGCCGGGCCCACGTCCAGCTTCTTCAGGGACAGGGTGAGAAGGCCGAAGCTGCCCAGCGCGAACGCGGCGAACGCGATCGTCGGCCACAGTCTCGTGAAGCCGTGGGAGAGCTTGAGACAGACGGCGAAGCCGGTTTCGAGGATTCCCGCGACCACCACCAGCAGCCACGCCATTGAGTGCCTCCCCTTGTCTCCCTTTAGGTGACTGCTTCGTCTCGCTCGGTGCGATTATGCCTTTACCAGAGGGACGCCGGGGCAAACGCGTACGGTTCAGTCCCCCTCGCGCCTCTCCCTGGTGGCGAGAAGTCGGCGCAGCGAGTACAGCCGGGCCGGGTCCGCGTGCCCGTCGGCCACCCACTTCTCCAGGGCGCACTCCGGCGCGTTCTCGTCGTGCGTACAGCCGCGCGGGCATTCCTCCGTCCCCGGTACCAGGTCCGGGAAGGCGTTGATCACGCGCGAGGGGTCCACGTGGTGCAGGCCGAAGGAGCGTACGCCCGGAGTGTCGATCACCCAGCCGGACTCGCCCGCCAGGGGGAGCGCGAGCGCCGAGGTGGTGGTGTGGCGGCCACGTCCGGTGACCGCGTTGACGTGGCCGGTGGTGCGGCGGCGCTCCTCCGGGACGAGGGTGTTGACCAGGGTGGTCTTGCCGACGCCCGAGTGCCCGACGAAGGCGGTGACACGGCCGTCGAGGTGCTCGCGCACGACGTCGCTCGCCGCGCCGTTCTCCAGTTCTTCGCGGCTGGTGACGATGTACGGCACGCCCAGCGGCACGTACATCTCCAGGAGCTCGTCGGGGGAGGCCAGGTCGGACTTGGTGAGGACGAGCAGGGGTGTCAGACCGCCGTCGTACGCTGCCACCAGACAGCGGTCGATCATGCGGGGGCGCGGCTCGGGGTCGGCGAGGGCGGTGACGACGGCGAGCTGGTCGGCGTTGGCGACGACGACCCGCTCGAAGGGGTCGTCGTCGTCGGCCGTGCGGCGCAGGACGGAGGCGCGCGGCTCGATGCGGACGATGCGGGCGAGGGTGTCCTTGGTGCCCGACAGATCCCCGACGATCATGACCCGGTCTCCCACGACCGCCGCCTTGCGGCCCAGTTCGCGGGCCTTCATCGCCATGACCGTACGGTCCTCGACGAGGCAGGTCAGGCGGCCCCGGTCCACGGTGAGGACCATGCCCATCTGGGCGTCCTCGTGCTTGGGGCGGATGTGGGTGCGGGGGCGGTTGCCCTTGCGGTTGGGGCGGACGCGGATGTCGTCCTCGTCGGGGTTCTTGCCGTAGCGGCGCATCGTCGTCTCGCCCGGCCCGTCAGTTGCCCGCGAGCATGTCGGCCCACATGTGCGGGAAGTCCGGCAGCGTCTTGGCCGTCGTCCCCACGTTCTCGATGCGTACGTCCTTCACGGCCAGGCCCAGGATCGATCCGGCGGTCGCCATGCGGTGGTCGTCGTACGTGTGGAAGGTGCCGCCGTGCAGGGTGCGCGGCCGGATGTGCAGGCCGTCTGCGGTCTCGGTGACGTCGCCGCCGAGTCCGTTGATCTCCTTGGTGAGCGCGGCGAGGCGGTCCGTCTCGTGCAGGCGAAGGTGGGCGACGCCCCGGAGGGTGGAGGGGGAGTCGGCGAGGGCGGCGACGGCGGCGATGCCCGGGGTCAGCTCGCCGACCTCGCTCAGGTCCCAGTCGATGCCGTGGATCGTGCCCGTACCCGTGAAGGTCAGGCCCTGCTCGGTGAGTTCGTACGAGCCGCCCATCGCGGTGAAGATCTCGCGGAGTGCGTCGCCGGGCTGGGTGGTGTGCTCCGGCCAGTCCGGGACGGTGACCCGGCCGCCGGTGATCAGGGCGGCGGCGAGGAACGGCTGTGCGTTGGAGAGGTCCGGCTCGACGGTCAGGTCGCGGCCGAGGAGGGCGCCGGGGGTGACCCGCCAGACGTTCGCCTCGCCCCCGGACTCGGGGGTGTCGACCTGCGCGCCGATCGCGCGCAGCATGTCGACGGTCATCCGGATGTGGGGCAGGGAGGGGAGCGTGGGGCCCGTGTGACGTACTTCCACGCCCTGGTTGAAGCGGGGGGCGGAGAGGAGGAGCGCGCTCACGAACTGCGAGGACGAGGAGGCGTCGATCTCGACCACGCCGCCGTCCAGGGCGCCGCCGCCGAAGACGGTGAGGGGCAGGGCGCCCCGGCCGTCGTCGTCGATGCGGGCGCCGAGGGTGCGCAGCGCCGTGATGACCGCGCCGAGGGGGCGCTCGTACGAACGCGGGTCGCCGTCGAAGCGGATCGGGCCGTCCGCGAGGGCGGCCACGGGCGGCAGGAAGCGCATGACCGTGCCCGCGTTGCCGACGTCGACGGTGGCCGGGCCGTGCAGCCCGGACGGGATGATCCGCCAGGCCTCGCCGGAGCCGTCGGGGCCGCCCGCGACGGAGGAGTTGGACGACACCGTCTCCTCGATGCCGACGCCCATGGAGCGCAGTGCCTCGGCCATCAGGAGGGTGTCGCGGGAGCGCAGCGGGCGGCGCAGCCAGCCGGGCTCGGCGGCGAGTGCGGCCAGGACGAGCGCGCGGTTGGTGACCGACTTGGAGCCGGGCACGGTGACCGTCGCGTCGACGGCCCCGGTCGCGTAGGGGGCGGGCCAGAGGGCAGGGTGCACGGCGCTTTCGGTCATGGCCTCCACTTTAATGGCTTGCCACTTGTCGTCCCTCGCTCCCGTCGGCTCCCGGTCACAGCCCTCGCAGCGTCACAGCCCCAGCAGCGTCACAGCCCTCATGGCGTCACAGCCCCAGCAGCCAGCGCCCGCCGCCCAGCAGTGCGCACAGCGAGACGACGTGGAACATCGCCAGCCACACCAGCGGCGGTACGTGCGTGAGCCGGGCCAGCTGGTCGGCGTCGGAGTCGGGTGCTCCGCCGTGCCGCCGCTTCGACTGGAGCTCGAAGGCGGGACGCACGCCGCCGAGCAGCAGGAACCACACGGCGGTGTAGGCGAACGCGGCCTGCACGTCCGGTCCTGTCAGCCAGGAGACCAGGACGAAGGCGGCGCCCGTGAGGACGACGGTCAGCACTCCGTACGCGTTGCGGATCATCACCAGCATCGCGAGGAGCAGCGCCGCCGCCAGCCAGAGGAAGAGCGTGATGTGGTCGGCGGCGAGCAGCCAGGCGCCGCCGAGGCCGAGCAGCGGCGGGGCGGTGTAGCCCGCGGCGGCGGTCAGGATCATGCCGATGCCGGTCGGCCTGCCGCGGCTGAGGGTGAGGCCGCTGGTGTCGGAGTGCAGCCGGATGCCGGTGAGGGTGCGGCCGGTGAGCAGCGCGACCAGTCCGTGGCCGCCCTCGTGGGCGATGGTGATGGCGTTGCGCGAGAGACGCCAGAGGGGATGGGGGACGACCACGACGAGGGCGAGCGCTGCCGTCGCGTACAGGATCCATGTCGCGGGGTCGGGCTGGGTGCCGGTGAGGCGGTCCCAGAGGGAGCCGATGTCGGAGGCGGCGAGGGGGGTGAGTGTGCTGACTGCGTGGGCGCCGGCCGTATTGAGGGTGTCCATTTTTCGGGCGGCTCCTTGAGGGCTGTACGGGCGTGGCAGTGTGACAAGTATGTGTGGACGGTATGCGGTGAGCCGGGGGGCGGAAGACCTCGCCGGACTCTTCGAGGTGGAGAAGTGGGATCCGGCCGAGAGCTTCGTGCCGGACTGGAACGTGGCACCGACGAAGTCCGTGCCGGTGATCCTGGAGCGTCCTGTGAAGGACGCGGCCGACCCGCGTCCGGTTCGGCAGTTGCGGATGCTGAGGTGGGGGCTGGTGCCGTCCTGGGCGAAGTCGCCCGAGGGTGCGGCGCGGATGATCAACGCGCGGGCCGAGACGGTGCACGAGAAGCCGTCGTTCCGGAAGGCGTTCGCGACGCGGCGGTGCATCGTGCCGGCGGACGGCTATTACGAGTGGGTGACCTCTGCCGACGAGCGGGAGCTGGAGGAGCAGGGGAAGCGGAAGCGGGTGCGCAAGCAGCCGTACTTCGTGACGCCGGCGGACGGGTCGGCCATGGCGATGGCCGGGATCTACGAGTTCTGGCGGGACCGGACCCTGCCGGACGAGCACGAGCTGGCCTGGTGGGCGACGTGTTCCGTCGTGACGACGGAGGCGGAGACCACGGAGCTGGCCGGGGGACCGGCAGGGGAGGGCGGGCCTTCGTCGCTGGCGGAGATCCATCCCCGGATGCCGTTGATGCTGACGCCGGAGAAGTGGGGGGCGTGGCTGGACCCGTCGCTCACGGAGCCGGAGGAGGTACGGGGGCTGCTGGTGGCGCCGGGGGCGGGGCTGGTGCGGGCGTATCCGGTCGGGACGGCGGTCAGCAACGTCCGTAACAACGGACCGGAGTTGCTGGAGGAGCTGGAGGGGCCGGAGGTGGGGACGTTGTTCTGACGGGCGTTCGTACCTGTGCGGGTGGGTGGACCGCTTCGCGGATTGGCCCCTCCCCGCCCCTTCACCTCAACCGCCGGCCGCGGGGCTGGTGGGGTCACGGCTCGCGCCGGTGGGGGCGGGAGTCCCGGGCTGCGCCCGGTGCACGGCTGCGCCGCGCGTCCTCAAACTCCCCCAAGGTCTTAAGGACCAGGGGGTACCCCCTCGACGGGCTGGAGGGGCCCGCTTTCAGGGGCGCGGGGAACTGCGCGACCAGCCACGACGCGCCCGCACATCCTCTCCCGGCAGGATGGCCCCATGAGTCGAGTAGTGAGTGTCGAGACCGATGCCGGTGCGGCGCGGGTGCATTGGTACGAGGCGGCGAAGCCCTGGGCCGTCCTGGCCCTGGGCCACGGGGCCGGGGGTGGCATCGACGCCCGCGACCTCCAGGCGCTCGCCGCAGCCCTGCCCGCCGACGGCGTGAGCGTCGCACTCGTCGAGCAGCCCTGGCGGGTCGCAGGCAAGAAGGTCGCCCCGGCGCCGAAGACGCTGGACGTCGGGTGGCGCGGGGTGTGGCCGCTGCTGGCGAAGCCCGGGCTGCCGGTGGTGTCGGGCGGACGCAGTGCCGGGGCGCGCGTCGCCTGCCGGACGGCACAGGAGCTCGGCGCCCGCGCCGTACTCGCCCTGAGCTTTCCGCTGCACCCTTCCCCAAGTTCTCGGCTTCGCTCGAACAGGGGAGACCCCATCGGCAGGCCCGGGAAGTCGCGGGCGGACGAGCTGCTGGGGGCGGGCGTGCCCACGCTCGTCGTGCAGGGCGGGAACGATCCGTTCGGCCGGCCGGGGGAGTTCCCCGAGGGAAGCTTCGAGAGGGTCGAAGTGCCGTACGGGGACCACGGGTTCGCCGTGCCCAAGCGGGCGGAGACCGGGCAGGAGCAGGCGCTGGAGATCATCGTCGACGGCGTGCGGCGGTGGATTCTGCGGCTGCGGTGATCCGCTCGGGAATGTGGAGCGCGGTACCACTGTTGTCGCCTTCGTCCGACGAAGAATCGAGAGGGAGTTCGCCGCATGGGTTCCACCATCTGCCCGCGCCGCCCGCAAGCCTCTGACCTGGAGTGGACGGTGCTCTCCGCGGCGGCGACCACGGCCGCTCAGGCGGCGGGCAAGCAGGGTAGTCGTCTATCCTCCGAGTCGAGCGGGTCCGCATTCGGGCCTGCCACGGCGCTGAAGGAGGTGGGTCCGGTCACTGGGACCGACGCAGGGACCGATGCCGGCCACGCGGAGGAGACCACCGCCGAGCGCAATGCGCGCTTCGAGCGGGACGCGCTGGGCTTCCTCGACCAGATGTACTCGGCCGCGCTGCGCATGACGCGCAACCCGGCCGACGCGGAGGACCTGGTCCAGGAGACGTATGCCAAGGCGTACGGGTCCTTCCACCAGTTCCGCGAGGGGACCAACCTCAAGGCCTGGCTCTACCGGATCCTCACCAACACGTTCATCAACTCCTACCGGAAGAAGCAGCGCGAGCCGCTGCGCAGCGCTTCCGAGGAGATCGAGGACTGGCAGCTGGCGCGTGCCGAGTCGCACATGTCGACGGGGCTGCGCTCCGCCGAGTCGCAGGCGCTGGACCACCTGCCCGACTCGGACGTGAAGTCGGCGCTCCAGGCGATCCCCGAGGAGTTCCGGATCGCGGTGTATCTCGCCGATGTCGAGGGGTTTGCCTACAAGGAAATCGCGGACATCATGGGGACACCGATCGGTACGGTCATGTCCCGGCTGCACCGGGGCCGCCGCCAGCTGCGCGGCATGCTGGAGGACTACGCCAGGGACCGCGGCCTGGTGCCGGCGGGTGCCGGACCGGCGTCCGGGGAGTCGAACGATGTGAAAGGCTCGGGCTCATGAGCTGCGGAGATCCGCACGAGACGGACTGCTCTGAGGTGCTCGACCATCTCTACGAGTTCCTCGACAAAGAGATGCCGGACGGCGAGTGCACCAAGTTCGAGGAGCACTTCGAGGAGTGCTCGCCGTGCCTGGAGAAGTACGGCCTGGAGCAGGCCGTGAAGAAGCTCGTCAAGCGCTGCTGCGGGTCGGACGACGTCCCCGTGGACCTGAGGTCGAAGGTGCTGGGGCGGATCGATCTGATCCGGTCCGGGCAGGCCGTGCCCGGGCAGGACGTGGCCGCTCCGGACCTCGTCCCGCCGCCCGACGTGACTTCTGACGTGCTGTCGGCTGCGACCAAAGAGAAGAAGTAGTCACTACCGGCACAACGCACCGCGCAAGGCCGCTGGTTCCCGTCCCGTCGTCACCCGATGGGGGGAACCGGCGGCCTTCGCGCATTCCCCGGCCCCCCAATGGCTAGCCTGACGCTCGATGCGGCGGCGGAGCCGAAGGGTTGCGGGGGAGCGGTGCGAGCCTTACCGGCGGGAGCGCGGGCCTGCGTCCTGTGCGCCGTGCTCCTCGCGGGACTCTGCGTCCTCGCCGACCTCGGCCACACCCCCTGGGACGCCGTCGCCCTGCTGGCAGTCCTGTACGCGGCCTGCGAGATGCTGCCCCGCTGTCCCCTCTTCCGGCACCGGGTCTCCGCCGGCCCGGGCGCCTTCTTCCCCGTTCCGCTCGCCGCCGTCTTCCTGCTGCCGCCCTCCGCCGCCGCCCTCGTCGCCGTGCCCGGTGCGCTGTTCGGGCGGGTGACGCGGCGGCCCCGCGCGGTGCGGCGGGTGTGGCGGGCGGCCGAGCTCGCGGTCGCCGTCTGGGTCGCCTCGTACCTCTGCACGGTGCTGGACGGGCGGCCGGTCACCGGAGCGCCGCACGGGTCCGGGCCTGATGTGCCGGACTTTCCTTACGCGCTGGTGCCCGCCGGCGTCGCGGTGGTCGGCTTCTGCGTCGTGCTGACCGTGCTGGAGGGCGGCATCCTCGTCACCGCCGAGCGGATGCCGGTGCGGACCGCGTGGCGGGGGCTGTTCGTACGGTCGCTGGCGCCGCACTGTGTGCACGGGCTCGCCGGGCTGATGATGGCGGTCCTGTGGCGCAGTCCCTACGGGCCGGTCGCCGCCCTCTTCGTACTGCTGCCGATGTATCTGTCGTGCTGGGCCTTCGCCCAGTACCAGCGCGAGCACGACGCGCACCGGGCCACCGTCCGGGCGCTGGTCCAGGCGGTCGACCTGAAGGACCGCTACACGAGGGGCCACAGCGAGCGGGTGGGGCGGGCCTCGGCCATGATGGCCGCCGAGCTGGGGATGGACGAGGAGCGGCGGGAAGTGCTCCGCTTCGCCGGGATCCTGCACGACGTGGGGAAGCTCGGGGTGCCGACCCGGCTGCTGCGCAAGGACGGACCGCTGACGCCGGAGGAACGGCGGGTCATCGAACTCCATCCCGAGTACGGGCACGAGATGGTGCGGGGGATCGGCTTCCTGGGGGAGGCGCGGGCGGCGATCCTGCACCACCACGAGCGGATGGACGGGAGCGGCTACCCGTACGGGCTGGCCGGGGAGCGGATCCCGGAGTTCGCCCGGGTGGTGGCGGTGGCGGACGCCTTCGACGCGATGACGTCGACGCGGTCCTACCGGCGGGCACGGCCGGTGGAGGAGGCGGTGGCGGAGCTGGAGAGGTGTGCGGGGGCGCAGTTCGACGCGCGGATGGTGGGGGCCTTGGTGGCGGCGCTGGAGCGGGAGGGGTGGAATCCGGCGGTGACGGCGGACGAGGGGGAGAGGGCGGCGGCGGGGCCGGGGGCAGGTGCAGGGCCGGGGGCAGGTGCGGGGCCGTCTGCTGCTCCGCCGACTGTGCCTTCCGCTGTGCCGCCCGCCGTTTCGCCCGTCGTGCCGCCCGGGGCCGGTGGTGGCGTTTCGTCTTCGTTGGTGGGGCAGCGGGGGAGCGTGCCGTCCCGGGGTGGGCGGCGGGGACGGCGGGCATGAGGGGGAAGTGGCCGCCCGGCACCGTCGTGCTCGTCAGGGGAGCCGCCCTGCTGCTCGCCTTCGCCGCGCTGGTGGAGGTGTTGCGGTACGGAGTGGTGCAGCCCGGGGTCGCCGTCGCGTTCTGCGCGCTGATCTGGGTGGGCGAGGCGGCCCACCGCGGGGACGGGGCCGCGCCGCTGGGGACCGCCGGGGCTCTTGCGTACGCGCTGCTCGGGCGCTGCGGCGGGGAGCCCACCGGGCACGGGGTGCTGCAGGTGGTGGCGGTGACCGTGGCGGCGCTGGCCGCCGGGGCCGTGCCGCACCCCGCCGGGTGGCGGCCGGGGCTCGACCGGATGGCCCGGCGGGTGTTGACCGTGGGGTTCGCCGCCGTGTGTTTCCAGCCGCTCCACCACTCCGGCGCGGTGGAGGAGTGGGTGGGGGAGGGGCCCTGGTTCGCCCTGTTCCTGGTGGTGCTGCTGGCGCTCACCGGGCTGTGCGAGGCGGTGCTCGCCGCCGCGCTCGCAGCGGCCCGTACCGGGCATCCGTACGGGCCGCTGCTCCGGGACGAGCTGCGGGCGCTGCGCGGGATCGGCTCCGCGGTGTGTGCGACGGGCGTCGTGATGGCGCTGGCGGTCTCCGTGGCGGGGCTGTGGGCGCTGCCGGTGTTCTGCGTGCCGTTGCTGCTGACCCAGCTGTCGTTCCGGCGGTACGGGGAGGTCAGGGACACCTACCGGCAGACCATCGCCTCCCTGGCCAGGGCCACCGAGATCGCCGGGTACACCAGGCCGGGCCACGCCCGCCGGGTCGCGACCCTCTCCAGGGCCGTGGGGCGTGAACTGGGCCTGTCCGGGCAGGAGTTGACGATCCTTGAGTACGCGGCCCTGATGCACGACATCGGGCAGCTGTCGCTCGTCGACCCCGTTCCCGCGGGTGCGACCGCCTTACTGCCCGCCGCCGACCAGCGCCGCATCGCCCTGCTCGGAGGGGCGGTGGTCCGCCAGACCGGGGTCCCGGCGGAGGTCGCCGTCGTCGTCGAGAGACAGGCCGATCCGTACCGTGAGCAGCCGCTCACCGCCCGTATCGTCCGCACCGTCAATGCGTACGACGATCTCTCGGGGGAATGCGGAGGGGGGCTGGGCGGCCCGCTGAGTGCGCTGGAGCAGCTGCGTCTGGGCACCGGGCGCGACTACCAGAGCGAGGTCGTGGAATCCCTCGCCCGCGTCCTTCGGCGGAGGAGCCCCGCGCGCGGAATCGCCCTGCCCCCGGCTGGGTAACCAGTGGGTAATGAGCGGGCCTCCGACCGGGCATGGTTGGATGCGAAGAGAGCCCCTGGAGAGTGCGGAAGCCGGGGGAAGAGAGCCAACCGGCAGGCGGGAATCGTGAGGATCTTCGGGAAGGTACGGCATCGGCCCTCCGCCTCGTGGCGGCAGGCCACCGACCGCGCGTTCACGCTGATCGGCGACGGTCGGTACGAGGACGCGGGAGCGCTGCTGACACGCGCGGCGGACCTCGAACCCTGGCTCTCGGAGTCCTGGTTCAATCTGGCGCTGCTGCACAAGTTCCGGCACGACTGGGACCAGGCGCGGGCCGCGGGCCTGCGCGCCGTCGCCCTGCTCGACCGCGAGACCGGCGCCCCCGACTGGTGGAACGTCGGGATCGCCGCCACCGCGCTCCAGGACTGGCCGCTCGCCCGCCGGGCCTGGCAGGCGTACGGACTGAAGGTGCCCGGCGGCCCGACGGAGAGCGGTGAGCCGGTCGGGATGGAGCTGGGGAGCGCCGCGGTGCGTCTTTCGCCCGAGGGCGAGGCCGAGGTGGTGTGGGGGCGCAGGCTGGACCCCGCCCGCATCGAGGTGCTGTCGATCCCGCTGCCGTCCTCCGGCCGGCGCTGGGGCGAGGTCGTCCTGCACGACGGCGTGCCGCACGGGGAGCGGGTGACGGCTGCGGGCCCCTCCTTCCCGGTCTTCGACGAGATCGAGCTGTGGGCGCCCTCGCCGATCCCGACCTGGGTGGTGCTGCTCGAAGCCGCCACGGAGGCCGACCGGGACGCCCTGGAGCGACTGGCCGCCGACGCCGGATTCGCCGCCGAGGACTGGTCCTCGTCCGTACGCCTGCTGTGCCGGACCTGCTCGGAGTCGCGGATGCCCTCCGACGAGGGCGACGGCGAGCAGCACCTCGACCCGCACGACCACAGCGAGCCGGGCCACCCCGGCCCCCTCGGCCACCGGACCAACGGCGAGCTGTGGGTCCCCGAGCGGGAGTGCGGCCTCGCCGCCCCGCCGGGACTGGTGCGCGGCCTGCTCGACGGATGGGTCGCGGACAGCCCGGACAGCCGGGAGTGGCGGGATCTCGAAGAGGTCTGCTGAATCCCGCGGGGTTCTGCCGGAACTCGCGGAGGCCCGCCGACCGTGGCACGTACGCTGTACGGGCACATCACTGGGGTTTTGAGGAAGGCGTACGGCGGACATGGCGCAGCAGCAGCAGGTCGACGAGCAGGTACAGGGCGAGTTCGTCGTGGATACGGAGGACTGCGAGGCGCGCGAGCTGGCCCACCGCGAGCGCGGCACCGCCCGTCCGATCACCGTCGTCGGCAACCCGGTCCTGCACCGCGAGTGCAAGGACGTCACCGAGTTCGACGACAAGCTGGCCGCGCTGATCGACGACATGTTCGCCAGCCAGAAGGCCGCCGAGGGCGTGGGCCTCGCCGCCAACCAGATCGGTGTCGACCTCAAGGTCTTCATCTACGACTGCCCGGACGACGACGGCGTCCGCCACACCGGCCTCATCTGCAACCCGGTCCTCGACGAGCTCCCCTCCGACCGGCGCGTCCTCGACGACTCCAACGAGGGCTGCCTGTCCGTCCCCACCGCGTACGCCGAGCTGGCCCGCCCGGACTACGCGGTCGTCCGCGGCCAGGACGCCGAGGGCAACCCGATCGCCATCGAGGGCACCGGCTACTTCGCCCGCTGCCTCCAGCACGAGACGGACCACCTGTACGGCCGCCTCTACATCGACCGGCTGTCCAAGCGCGAGCGCAAGGACGCGCTGAAGCAGATGGAGGAGGGCACGGCGCGCTACGAGACCGTGCCCAACGCGTAGCCCCCTGCTGGAGCGTTCTCCGGTGCCCGGCCCTCAACGAGCGGCCGGGCACCGGCCGTTCACCCCGCGTCCGGCCGGGGCCGCAGACCGAGCAGGACCTCCTGGACGAGATCGGCGCTGCGCCTGACCGCGTCGTCGCCGAAGCCCAGGAAGTGCCGGTAGTGGATCGGCGCGTAGAAGAGGTCGACCATCACGTCGGTGGGCAGGTCGGAGCGGAGCTGCCCGGCGGCCACGGCGGAATCCAGGCGGGCCCGGCACTCCGCGATGCTCGGCTCCAGGATCGTTTCGCGGAACGCCTTCATCAGCGCGGGGTCGTTCTGGGCCTCGCCCATGACGCCCCGGTAGGCCTCGCTGATCCTGCCGGTGATCAGCCGCTGGGTCACCGCACGGATCTGGGTCGAGAGGTCGGCGGCGATGTCGCCGGTGTCGGGGAAGGCGAAGTCGTCGCCGAGCTCCTCGTTCATCGCCTCCAGCACCACCGCGCCCTTGGAGCGCCACCAGCGGTAGATCGTGGGCTTGCCCACGCCGGCCTGGGCGGCGATGGCCTCGATGGTCACCTTCGCGAAGCCCTTGCGGCTCACCAGGTCGAACGCCGCGTCGAGGATGGCCCGGCGGGCGCGCTCGCTGCGCCGTTCACTGTTCGGCTCGGGGGTCATGCGCTCACCCTAACGCTCGCGTGACGTTACGTTTCGTTTTGACAAGTCGCGCGGGAGTGCTCTAGCTTCCGAGACGTTACGGAACGTTTCGTAACGCAGCCGTGCGGGGGCCGGTGCCGGGCCTCGCCGAGACAGGGGAGAGGCATGTCCAGCAACGAGAGCGCGGCCACCGCGGGACGCGTCGAGAAGATCGCCACCACTCCGGACTGGTACGCGCCGTACCGGATATCGCAGGCCGTACGGGCCGGGGGCTTCGTGTACGTGTCCGGGCAGGCGGGCTTCGATGAGGACGGAACGACCGTCGGGGGCGGGTTCCTTGAGCAGGGGCGGCAGGCGTTCCGCAACGTCGGACGGGTGCTGGATGCGGCCGGGCTGACCTTCGCGGACGTGATCAAGGTCGGCATCTTCGTACGGGACATGGCGACGAACCTCCCGCACGTGATCACGCTGCGCGGTGAGTTCCTGGCCGAGCCCTACCCCGCCGACACCCTCGTCGAGGTCGTCTCGCTGGCACGGCCGGACTGGCAGATCGAGGTCGAGGTCGTCGCGCTGGACCGGCAGGACCCGGCAGCCGCCTAGGCAAGCCACCCGGAGGGCCTGGCCCGGTACACGGCCCGGTGCGCGGACCGGAGTGCGGATCCGGAGTGCGGATCCGGAGTGCGGATCCGGAGTGCGCGGTCCTGTTCCCCGTGGGGAGTGGGCCGTGCGCCGCGTCGGTGCCCGGTCAGGCGGCCCGTGCCGGGCCCCGGAAGGTCCTGCGGTACGCGTGCGGGGTCGTGCCCAGCGTCCGCAGGAAGTGGTGCCGCAGTCCCGCCGCCGTACCGAACCCGCTCCGCCCCGCGATCGTGTCGATCGTCTCGTCCGTCGCCTCCAGCAACCGCTGGGCCAGCAGCACCCGTTGACGCAGCACCCAGCGGTACGGAGTGGTGCCGGTCTCCTGCTGGAAGCGGCGGGCGAAGGTACGTGGCGACATGTGGGCGCGCTCGGCCAACTGCTCGACCGTCAGGTCGAGTTCGAGGTGCCGTTCCATCCAGGCCAGCACCTCGCCGACCGTGTCGCAGCGGGTGCGGGTGAGCGGGCGCTCGATGTACTGGGCCTGGCCGCCGTCCCGGTGCGGCGGCACCACCATGCGCCGCGCGATGGTGTTCGCGACCTCGGGCCCGTCCTCCTGCCGTACGAGATGCAGACAGGCGTCGATGCCCGCCGCGGTCCCCGCGGAGGTGATGACCGGGCCCTCGTCGACGTACAGCACGTCGGGTTCGAGCCGGGCCTTGGGGAAACGGCGGGCCAGCTCGTCGACGTGCCGCCAGTGGGTGGTGCAGCGGCGGCCGTCGAGCAGCCCTGCCGCGCCCAGTACGAACGCGCCCGAGCAGACGCTGAGCACCCGGGCCCCCCGCTCGACGCCGCGCCGCAGGGCGGCGAGCAGCGGTTCCGGATAGGTGCGGGCCTCGCAGTGCTGGTCGGCGGGGATCGCGATCAGGTCGGCCTCTTCGAGCCGGTCCAGACCGTGCGGGACGTTGATGGTGAACGCGCCCGAACGGGAGGTGAGTTCACGCTGCTCGACCGCGCAGACGGCGAAGTCGTAGACGGGCAGGCCTTCTTCGCTGCGGTCGATGCCGAACACCTCGCACAGGACGCCGAGTTCGAAGGGATTCACTCCGTCGACGAGCGCGACGGCCACGTTTTTCAGCATGGAGCCAGTGTGGCAGTAATTCGATGAATGGTGACAGTCCTGCCACTCATCAATCTTGCTGCGCCGGACGAGAGTGGAGGCATGAACACAGACACCAGTACCTTCCTGGACATCCTCGGCGTCACCTTCGTCTTCGTCCTCCTCGCCCTTCCCTCGCTCGTCGGGCACGCGCGGGACCTGCGGATCGACCGGCAGCTCCGCAACGCGGAGCGGACGGAAACGGGGCGGACGCAAAAGGGAAGGGCCGGGACCCCCGAAGGAATCCCGGCCCGCCCCGAGCACAGCTACAGCCGCGCCGCCTAGAAGGTGCTGCTAGAAGTCGTCGTCGAACCCGACGGTGCCTTCCACGGCCACCTGGTACGCCGACGGGCGGCGCTCGAAGAAGTTCGTCAGCTCCTGGACGCCCTGGAGCTCCATGAAGGAGAACGGGTTGGACGACCCGTAGATCTTCGGGAAGCCGAGGCGCTCCAGGCGCTGGTCGGCGACGCACTCCAGGTACTCGCGCATGGACTCGGTGTTCATGCCCGGCAGGCCCTCGCCGCACAGGTCACGGCCGAACTGGAGCTCGGCGGCGACCGCCTCCTTCAGCATGTCGGTGACCTGCTGCTGGAGCTCGTCGTCGAAGAGCTCGGGCTCCTCCTTGCGGACGGTGTCCACGACCTCGAACGCGAAGTTCATGTGCATGGTTTCGTCCCGGAAGACCCAGTTCGTCCCCGTCGCCAGCCCGTGCAGCAGACCGCGCGAGCGGAACCAGTAGACGTACGCGAAGGCGCCGTAGAAGAACAGGCCCTCGATGCACGCCGCGAAGCAGATCAGGTTGAGCAGGAAGCGGCGGCGGTCGGCCTTCGTCTCCAGGCGGTCGAGCTTCTCGACCTCGTTGATCCACTTGAAGCAGAACTGCGCCTTCTCGCGGATCGAGGGGATCTCCTCGACCGCGTCGAAGGCCGCGGCGCGGTCCTCCGGGTCGGGCAGGTAGGTGTCGAGCAGCGTCAAGTAGAACTGGACGTGCACGGCCTCCTCGAAGAGCTGGCGCGAGAGGTAGAGCCGCGCTTCGGGGGAGTTGATGTGCTTGTAGAGCGTCAGCACCAGGTTGTTGGAGACGATCGAGTCGCCGGTCGCGAAGAACGCGACCAGACGGCCGATCATGTGCTGCTCGCCCGGCGTCAGCTTCGCCAGGTCGGCGACGTCCGAGTGGAGGTCGACCTCCTCGACGGTCCAGGTGTTCTTGATCGCGTCCCGGTAGCGCTCGTAGAAGTCCGGGTAGCGCATGGGGCGGAGGGTGAGTTCGAAGCCCGGGTCGAGAAGGTTCTTCCGGTGGTTGGTGCTCATTACTGACAGGCCTCGCAGGACTCGGGGTTTTCGAGGGAGCAGGCGAGCGCTTCGGCGTCCGTCACCTGCTGGGCGGGGAGGGCGGCGGTGGGGGCCGGGGCCGCGGCGGAAGCCTGCGAGCCGGCGGCGCGGGCGATCCGGGTGGCGGGGCGCGAGCGCAGGTAGTACGTCGTCTTCAGGCCCTTCTTCCAGGCGTACGCGTACATCGAGCTGAGCTTGCCGATGGTGGGCGTTTCGAGGAAGAGGTTCAGGGACTGGGACTGGTCGAGGTACGGGGTGCGGGCCGCCGCCATGTCGATCAGGCCGCGCTGCGGGATCTCCCACGCGGTGCGGTACAGGTCGCGGACCTCGGCCGGGATCCAGTTGAAGCCCTGGACCGAGCCGGAGGCTTCACGGAGCGCCTCGCGGGTCTGCGCGTCCCAGACGCCCAGCTCCTTGAGGTCGCGGACCAGGTAGGAGTTGACCTGGAGGAACTCGCCGGAGAGCGTCTCGCGCTTGAAGAGGTTGGAGACCTGCGGCTCGATGCACTCGTAGACGCCCGCGATGGAGGCGATGGTCGCCGTCGGCGCGATGGCCAGGAGGAGCGAGTTGCGCATGCCCGTCTTGGCGATGCGGGCACGCAGGGCGTCCCAGCGCTCGGGCCAGGTGACCTGGACGCCGTAGTGGTCGGGGTGCAGGACGCCGCGGGCGGTGCGGGTCTTCTCCCAGGCGGGGAGGGGGCCCGAGCGCTCGGCGAGGTCGCAGGACGCCTCGTACGAAGCGAGCATGATGCGCTCGGCGATCTTCGTGGAGAGCGCGGCGGCCTCGGGGGAGTCGAACGGCATCTTCAGCTGGAAGAAGACGTCCTGGAGGCCCATGGCGCCCAGGCCGACCGGGCGCCAGCGCGAGTTGGAGTTCCCGGCCTGCTCGGTCGGGTAGAAGTTGATGTCGACGACGCGGTCGAGGAAGGTGACGGCGGTGCGGACGGTCTCGTCGAGGCGGTCCCAGTCGATGTCGCGGGTCGCGACGTCCACGAAGGCGCCCATGTTGACCGAGCCGAGGTTGCAGACGGCGGTCTCGCCGTCGTTGGTGACCTCCAGGATCTCGGTGCACAGGTTGGAGGAGTGGACCGTGTGGCCGGGCTCCGCCGTCTGGTTGGCGGTGCGGTTGGAGGCGTCCTTGAAGGTGATCCAGCCGTTGCCGGTCTGCGCGAGGGTGCGCATCATGCGGCCGTACAGCTCACGGGCCGGCATCGACTTCTTCGCGAGACCCGCGGCCTCCGCCTTGCGGTACGCGGCGTCGAACTCGTCGCCCCACAGGTCGACCAGCTCGGGGACGTCGGCGGGGGAGAAGAGGGACCAGGTGCCGTCCTGGTCGACGCGGCGCATGAACTCGTCCGGGATCCAGTGGGCGAGGTTGAGGTTGTGCGTACGGCGGGCGTCCTCGCCGGTGTTGTCGCGGAGCTCCAGGAACTCCTCGACGTCCGCGTGCCAGGTCTCCAGGTAGACGGCGGCGGCGCCCTTGCGCCGGCCGCCCTGGTTCACGGCCGCGACCGAGGCGTCCAGGGTCTTCAGGAACGGCACGATGCCGTTGGAGTGCCCGTTGGTGCCGCGGATCAGGGAGCCGCGGGCGCGGATGCGGGAGTACGAGAGACCGATGCCGCCGGCGTGCTTGGAGAGGCGCGCGACCTGGTGGTAGCGGTCGTAGATCGAGTCCAGCTCGTCCATCGGGGAGTCGAGGAGGTAGCAGGACGACATCTGGGGGTGGCGGGTGCCGGAGTTGAAGAGCGTCGGCGAGGACGGGAGGTAGTCCAGGCGGCTCATCAGGCGGTACAGGGAGGCGACCTCGGCGAGAGCCCGCTCGCTGTCGTCCTCGGCGAGGCCGGAGGCCACCCGCAGCATGAAGTGCTGCGGGGTCTCGACGACCTGGCGGGTGATCGGGTGACGGAGGAGGTAGCGGCTGTAGACGGTCCGCAGACCGAAGTACTCGAAGCGGTCGTCGCCTTCGAGGTCGATCAGCTCGTCGAGCGCCGCCGCGTGCTTGGTGACGAAGTCGGCCGTACGGTCCGCGATGAGCCCTTCGCGGTGACCGACGGCGACGGACTCGGAGAAGCAGTTCACGCCCTGGGTGGCCGCTTCGTCCCGGATCGTACGGGCGAGGAGGCGGGCGGCGAGGCGCGAGTACGCCGGGTCCTCGGAGATGAGGCCCGCTGCGGACTCGGTGGCGAGCGAGCGCAGTTCGGCGGCGTCCGAGCGCGCGTTGCGACCGCGCAGGGCGGCGGCGGCGACCCGGCCGGGGTCGGTGTCGGGAAGGTCGGCGGTCAGGTCGGTCAGGGTGCGCAGGAGCGCGGTCCCGGGCGCGTCCTGGTGGTCCTGGGACTGTGGTGCGGTGGCCGGATCGACTGGCGCGATGGTCACGTGGGGGCTCTCCCTCGCTCGGCGCGGGGCCTGGGGGAGGAGCGGGGGCGCGCGGGCACACGGCACCCGGGAAAGGGCACGCGTCACCTGGCGTCCACCGGCCCAACCGCGAGGCCCGGACGTATCGGTATCCGGTTCGGTCGAGCCGGATGCGCTGTCGGCAGGTCCTCGGACTTGGCGGTACGCAAAAGCGCACATGACACACCGTTGCGGGACAGTTCCGGATTCTCACCGGATTCCCCTGCGGCGACAGCGAGCACGAGCATACATGTGGTGGGTCCTCGTTGAAGAACCCACCACATCTTGTGTCGCGCGCCGTAGTACTTCACTAGTGGAAGTGGGCTAGAGCCCCATTTCGTACGTCAAAAGGCTCAGTCCGGGCACCGGTTCCCAGTCCCTTTCGGGCACTCGTACGAAGCCCAGGCGCTCGTAGATCCGTTGCGCGCCGAGCATCGTCGGCTGGGTCGACATCACCAGCCGTACGACCCCTTCCTCGGCCCGTGCGCGGTCGATGCAGGCCCGTACGAGGCTCTCGCCCGCCCCGCGTCCCCGGCCGTCGTGCGCGACCGCGAGCATGCGGAATTCGGCCTCGCCGGTGCCGGCGACGTCCTGGAGGGAGCTGCCCCGGGGAGCATAGGTGACGGTCCCCAGGAGAGTCCCGGCGGCGTCGACGGCGACCAGCAGTTCGGCCTTCTCGGCGCGGGACGCGGCGTCGCGCAGGACTGCCGCGTACGGGTTGTCCTCGCCACCGCTGAGGTGGCCGTCGTCGAGGTAGGCGCGGGCGGTGATTTCGCCCGCTTCGGAGTGTTCGGCGGGTTCGGCGGGGCGGATGTGAATGTTCATGGGGGGAGTGTGCAACGCGGACGGCCCGGCGTCCCACCCCGTTTCGAGGGGCAGGACGCCGGGCCGTACGGCCACGCCGTGCAGGCGGGTGCTGCTGCTCAGCAGCAGCGGAAGCCCTTGCGGGGGTCGCCCTCGCGGGCGTCGGTCCTGCTGCGTTCGAAGGTGCGGCGGGACATCACGGCGGCGTCCGGATCGTGCGACCTGGCGTGTGCGACATACCGGTCGTATGCCGCTTCGCCGGTGAATTCCCGTACGTACCAGCGCAGTCGGGACATGCGCTGCCGGAGTGCCGCGGTGCTCATGCCTTGCTCTCCTCCTTGACCGGGCCGCCCTCCGGGCCGGTGCCGGCCGCGACCAGCTCCGCCTTCTCCTCCTTGGTGGCGAAGAGGGAGGCGGGGGCGACGATCTTCGACTCGACGTACGGGGTCTCGCTGAGCTTGACGCCGGCCGGGTTGCGGATCGCCTTGAGGCAGGCGCGGCAGGCCTCGAAGAGCACGACCACGATCAGTACGGCGAACAGGATCGAAAGGATGCCGTCCACCGTGGAGTTGGTGACGATGGTCTCCATCTGATCGCGGTTCTTGGCGAGTTTGAACGTGTCGAGGCCCTTGTCGAGCGCGCTCTGGTAGACGTCGCGCTGGGCGAAGAAGCCCACCCTCGGGTCGGCGGAGAAGATCTTCTGCCAGCTCGCGGTGAGGGTGACCGCCACGTCCCAGAGGAGCGGAACGGCCGTCACCCAGGCGTACTTGAGGCGGCCCGACTTGATCAGCAGCGTGGTGCAGACGGCGAGCGCGACGGCGGCCAGCAGCTGGTTGGCGATGCCGAACAGCGGGAAGAGCTGGTTGATGCCGCCGAGCGGGTCGTGCACGCCGACCCACAGGAAGTAGCCCCAGGCGAGGACGACGATCGCGCTGGCGATCCAGACGCCGGGCTTCCAGCTGACGTTCTTGAACGGCTTGTAGACGTTGCCCAGCATGTCCTGGAGCATGAAGCGGCCCACGCGCGTACCGGCGTCGAGCGTGGTCAGGATGAACAGCGCCTCGAACATGATCGCGAAGTGGTACCAGAAGGCCTTCATCGCGGCGCCGCCGAAGGCCGCCGAGAAGATCTCCGAGAGGCCGAGCGCGAAGGTCGGCGCACCGCCCGTACGGTGCAGCAGGCTGGCCTCCTCCACGTCCTTGGCGGCCTGCGCCAACTGCTCGGGGGAGATGGTGAATCCGAGGTTGCCGACCGCCGCGGAGGCCGCCTGGACGGTGTCGCCGACCACGCCCGCGGGTGCGTTGATCGCGAAGTACAGACCGGGGTCGATGATGCAGGCGGCGATCAGCGCCATGATCGCGACGAACGACTCGACCAGCATCGAGCCGTAGCCGATCGTCCGGATCTGCGTCTCCTTCTGGATCATCTTCGGGGTGGTGCCCGAGGAGATCAGCGCGTGGAAGCCGGAGAGCGCGCCGCACGCGATGGTGATGAACACGAACGGGAAGAGCGAGCCCGCGAAGACAGGGCCGGTGCCGCTGGTCGCGAACTTGGTGATGCCGTCCATCTTGAGGTTGGGCAGTGCGATGAGCACGCCGACCGCGAGCAGGCCGATCGTGCCGACCTTCATGAAGGTGGACAGGTAGTCGCGCGGGGCGAGCAGCAGCCACACCGGCAGCACCGAGGCCAGGAATCCGTAGATCACCATCCAGATGACCAGCGTGCCCGGCTCCAGGGTGAAGGTCTCCGCCCACGAGGACTCGGCGACCCAGCCGCCCGCGACGATCGCGAACAGCAGCAGGACGACACCGATCAGCGACACCTCACTGACCCGGCCGGGGCGCAGTACGCGCAGGTAGACGCCCATGAAGAGGGCGATGGGGATGGTCATGCCGATGGAGAAGACGCCCCAGGGGGACTCGGCGAGCGCGTTCACGATGATCAGTGCGAGCACCGCGAGCAGGATGATCATGATCGCGAACACGGCGATGAGCGCCGCCGCGCCGCCCACCGCACCGATCTCGTCCCGGGCGATCTGGCCCAGCGAGCGGCCGTCGCGGCGGGTCGAGAAGAAGAGCGTGACCATGTCCTGGACGGCACCCGCGAAGATCACGCCCGCGACGATCCAGATGGTCCCCGGCAGATATCCCATCTGCGCGGCCAGCACCGGGCCGACCAGCGGACCCGCGCCCGCGACGGCCGCGAAGTGGTGGCCGAAGAGCACCCGGCGGTCGGTGGGGTGGAAGTCCACGCCGTCGTTGAGGCGCTCGGCGGGGGTGGCGCGGGTCTTGTCGACCTTCAGGACGCGGTGCGCGATGAACTTCGAGTAGAAGCGGTACGCGATGGCGTACGAGCCCAGGGCCGCGGCCAGCATCCACGCCGCGGAGACCTCCTCCCCGCGGGAGAGGGCGAGCACCGCCCAGCCGGCCGCGCCGACGAGCGCCACGAGCGACCAGATCACCACGGACTTGGGCGACAGCTTGCGGGCGGGTCCGGGGGAGCCCCCGGCCTGCTCGGTCCCGGCTGTCGGTCTCGGCTCTGCCATGGCGGTCCGTCCCCTCGCGCGATCATCCTCGTAACGTGCGCGAAATCTAGGGGCTGTGACCGCGCTGCGTAACCCCCTGTCCGCATATCGGTACGGACACGGGGCGACCATCGCAGGTCAGCGACGTACCAGAGTCAACCGGTGAGGCGCTGTCAGTCGTGGGGACGCGTCGGTCGTGGGGATGCGCCGGCGGTGGGGGACGCGCCGGCGGTGGGGGACGCGTCAGTCGTTGGGGCGCTGGAGCCTCGCCACGAATTTGTACCGGTCGCCCCGGTAGACCGACCGGACCCATTCCACGGGTTCGCCGTCCTTGTCCAGGGAGTGCCGGGACAGCATCAGCATCGGCAGTCCGACGTCCGTGCCGAGCAGTCCGGCCTCGCGCGGGGTGGCGAGCGAGGTCTCGATGGTCTCCTCCGCCTCCGACAGGCGTACGTCGTAGACCTCGGCCAGGGCGGTGTAGAGGGACGTGTACTTCACCAGCGAGCGGCGCAGGGCCGGAAAGCGCTTGGCGGACAGGTGGGTCGTCTCGATCGCCATCGGTTCGCCGCTGGCCAGGCGCAGTCGCTCGATGCGCAGGACGCGGCCCCCGGTGGTGATGTCGAGGAGCCCGGCGAGGGTGTCGTCGGCGGTGACGTACCCGATGTCCAGGAGCTGCGAGGTGGGTTCGAGGCCCTGGGCCCTCATGTCCTCGGTGTACGAGGTGAGTTGGAGGGACTGCGAGACCTTCGGCTTGGCGACGAAGGTGCCCTTGCCCTGGATGCGCTCCAGACGCCCCTCGACCACCAGCTCCTGGAGGGCCTGGCGGACGGTGGTGCGGGACGTGTCGAACTCGGCGGCGAGGGTGCGCTCCGGGGGTACCGGGGTGCCCGGCGGGAGGGTCTCGGTCATGTCGAGCAGGTGCCGCTTGAGGCGGTAGTACTTCGGCACGCGGGCGGTGCGGGTGGGGGCGGCTGCCTGGCTGCTGTCGGGGCTCGCGAGGTGTGTGCCGGTGGTGGCGCGGGCGGTGGCGCCGGTGCTGCTGCCGCTGCCGCTGTTCGTGCCGGTGCCCCTGCCGGTGCCCGTGCTGCTGCTCGTGCCGTTGTCCGTGCTGGGGCCCTCGGTGGTCATGGTCGGCCTTCCCGGTTCCTGCGCTGCTGCCGTCACCGGCTCCTCCGTCTGTCGCGGCTCACATGGATGGTGGCACGGTCCGCCGCGCGGGGCCTCGGCTCCGCGCGATTCCTTCTTATACACCGCGTCGCCCGTGAACGCGGTGGCCCGAGGGGCTGTTGAGAACGCCCGTACGCGCCGAGGTGTCGGTCCGATAACGGACGCATCGAGCCGTCTTACACACCCTTGACACCCCAAAAGGTCTAGGCCAAGCTCCGGGTACTGGTCTAAACCATTAAAGACCAGGTCCCAGTCCCACAGGCCGTACTTCGTGCGTTGACCTCGCGGTGGGCCGGGGGTTGCAGGCATCCCTGAGCAGGAGAGTGGCGTAATGAAGCGCAAGCTCATCGCGGCGATTGGCGTCGCCGGCATGTTGGCCAGCGTCGCGGCGTGTGGTGGTTCGGACAGCAAGGGCGACGGCAAGAAGGCGGGCGCCGACGGCTACGCAGGCCAGACCCTCACCGTCTGGGTCATGTCGGGCTCCAACCCTCCCGGTTGGACGAAGGCGGTCACCGAGGAGTTCGAGAAGAAGACCAAGGCCAAGCTGAAGATCGAAGTCCAGGAATGGAACGGCATTCAGCAGAAGGTCACCACGGCCCTCTCCGAGACCACTCCGCCGGACGTCCTGGAGATCGGCAACACCCAGACTCCCGCGTACGCCAAGACCGGCGGCCTCGCCGAGCTCGGTGACGTCAAGAAGGAGATCGGCGGCGCCTGGTCCGAGGCGGTCAACAAGCCGTCGGTCTTCGAGGGCAAGCAGTACGCCCTGCCGTGGTACTTCGGCAACCGCGTGGTCATGTACAACAAGAAGGTCTTCGCCGACGCCGGCATCAAGGAGACCCCCAAGACCCGCGCCGAGCTCTTCGAGGCCTTCAAGGCCATCGAGAAGAAGGGCCAGGCCGAGCCGATCTACCTGCCCGGTCAGAACTGGTACTTCTTCGGCGGTCTGACCGTCGGCCAGGGCGTCGAGCTGGTCAAGAAGGACGGCGACAAGTGGGTGTCCAACCTCGCCGACCCGAAGGTCGGCGCGGCGATGGACATCTACAAGCAGTACCAGGCCTTCTCCAAGGCCCCCAAGGACAAGGACGAGGCCACCCCGCAGCAGGCCGAGATCTTCGCCAAGGGCAAGACCGGCGCCATCGTCGCGATGGGCTACGAGGCCGGCACGGCCATCGCCGCCAACCCGGCGATCAAGAACGACATCGGCTTCTTCACCATTCCCGGCGAGACCGCCGAGAAGCCCGAGGGCGTCTTCCTCGGCGGCTCCAACTTCGCCGTCGCCGGTGCCAGCCAGAAGCAGGACCTCGCGAAGGAGTTCCTGCGGATCGCGCTCTCCGAGAAGAACGATGGCGCGCTCATCAAGGAGGTCGGCTGGACCCCCAAGTCCCCGGCCCTGGAAGCCGCCGCCAAGGAGCAGCCCGCCGCGCTGGCCGGCGCCCCCGCCGCCGCCAAGTCCGGTGGCACCACCCCGCTGATCCCGGAGTGGGCGCCGGTGGAGAACCCGCCGAACCCGATCAAGACCTACATGACGCTGGTGCTGTCCGGTAAGTCCCCGGCCGACGCCGCCAAGGAAGTCGAGGGCGAGCTCAACAAGCGCCTCGGGCAGAAGCAGTAACACCCCGCAGCCCGCCGGGGGTCGACCCGGCAGGTGCAGCGCGTGCGCAGACGCCGGGGCGGTCGGAGCACCTCCGCCCGCCCCGGCGGCACGCACCCATCGTCCCCACAGCAGTTCTGGAAGAGATGGCGAGCATGGCAGTGCAGACCACGGCGGACACGGCCAAGGAAAAGGTCGTGTCCAGCGGTAAGGGCGGCGACCGCCCACGAGCAGGCAAGGGCCGCTCGGGCGACGGTGGCGGCGGGCGCAGCAGAATGGGCGACGCCGCCCCGTACCTGCTGCTGATCCCCGCCCTGGCGGTGACGGCGCTGCTGCTCGGCTGGCCGCTGGTGAAGAACGTCCTCCTGTCGTTCCAGAACCTCAACATGCGCCAGCTGATCCAGCGCCTGACCGAGTGGAACGGTGTCGAGAACTACACCGAGGTCCTCGGCAGCCCGGACTTCTGGCGGGTCACCGGCCGCACCATCGTCTTCACCGCGGCCAACGTCGTACTGATCATGGTCATCGGCACCCTGATCGGCCTGCTGCTCGCCCGGCTCGGCAAGAAGATGCGCGTCACGCTGATGCTCGGCCTGGTGCTGGCCTGGGCGATGCCCGTGGTCGCCGCCTCCACCGTCTTCCAGTGGCTGTTCGCCTCGCGCTACGGCGTCGTCAACTGGGTGCTGGACCATCTCGGCTGGCACTCCATGGCCGACTACAACTGGACCGGCTCGCAGTTCTCCACCTTCTTCGTGGTCACCCTGCTGATCGTCTGGCAGTCCCTGCCGTTCGTCGCGATCAACCTGTACGCGGCCACCACGACGATCTCCAAGGAGCTGTACGAGGCCGCCTCGCTCGACGGCGCCGGCGCCTGGAAGAGCTTTACCTCGGTGACCGTGCCGTTCCTGAAGCCCTTCCTCTTCGCCACGACGTTCCTCGAAGTCATCTGGGTCTTCAAGTCGTTCGCGCAGCTCTTCACCCTCAACGAGGGCGGCCCGAACCGGCTCACCGAGACCCTGCCGGTGTACGCCTTCGTCGAGGGCATGGGCAACCAGCACTACGGCATGGGCGCGGCGATCTCGCTGCTCACCATCCTGGTCATGCTCGGCATCACCTCGTACTACCTCCGCATCGTTCTCAAGCAAGGGGAGGACGAGCTGTGAAGCGCTCACTGCTCGGCCGCATCTGGCCAAACGCCATCGCGCTGCTGCTCTTCGTCGGGCTGGTCTTCCCGGTCTACTGGATGTTCAGCACGGCGTTCAAGCCGACCGGCGACATCATCACCGAGACCCCGGTCTGGTTCCCCACCGAGTGGACCTTCGACCACTTCGTGACGGCGGTGAAGGCCGAACACTTCGGTCAGATGGTGGTCAACTCGCTGACCGTCACCGTCCTGGCCGTGGTCTTCTCGCTGATCCTGTCGCTGTTCGCGGCCTTCGCGCTCGCCCGCATGCGGTTCAAGGGCCGGCGCGGCATGATCCTGGTCTTCATGCTGGCGCAGATGGCGCCGTGGGAAGTCATGGTCATCGCCATCTACTTCCTGGTGCGCGACGCGGACATGCTCAACAGCCTGGTTCCGCTGACCATCTTCTACATGATGATGGTGCTGCCCTTCACCGTCCTGACGCTGCGCGGTTACGTCGCCGCGGTGCCCAAGGAGCTGGAGGAGTCGGCCATGGTCGACGGCTGCACGCGCCCGCAGGCCTTCGTCAAGGTCATCCTGCCGCTGCTCGCCCCCGGTCTGATGGCCACCTCGCTCTTCGGCTTCATCACGGCGTGGAACGAGTTCCCGCTGGTCATGATTCTCAACAAGGACCCCGAGTCCAAGACGCTGCCTTTGTGGCTCTCGCAGTTCCAGAGCCAGTTCGGTGACGACTGGGGCGCCACCATGGCCGCCTCCTCGATCTTCGCCATCCCGATCCTGATCCTCTTCGTGTACTTGCAGCGCAAAGCGGTCAGCGGTCTCACCTCCGGTGCTGTGAAGGGATAACGCCGCCCCATGACCACTCTCGTACGCGGTTCCTCGGACACCCTGACCCGGGACGCCCTCGCCGTCCTCCAGCCCGGATTCCACGGCACCGCCGCCCCGGACTGGCTGCTGCGCAGCGTCGGTGAAGGCCTGTCCTCGGTCGGCCTGTTCGGCCGCAACATCGCCTCGCCCGGCCAGCTGGCGGCCCTCACCGCCCAGTTGCGCGCCGAGCGCGACGACGTCCTGGTCGCCATCGACGAGGAGGGCGGCGACGTCACCCGCCTCGAAGTCCGCGGCGGCTCGTCCTTCCCCGGCAACCTCGCGCTCGGCTCCGTCGACGACACCGCGCTCACCCGCGACGTCGCCCGCGAGCTGGGCCGCCGGCTCGCCGAATGCGGCGTCAACCTCAACTGGGCCCCGTCGGCGGACGTCAACTCCGACCCCAAGAACCCGGTCATCGGCGTCCGCTCCTTCGGCGCCGACCCGCTGCTCGTCGCCCGCCACACCGCCGCGTACGTCGAGGGCCTCCAGGCCGCAGGCGTCGCCGCCTGCACCAAGCACTTCCCGGGCCACGGGGACACGAACGTCGACTCGCACCACGACATGCCCCGCATCGATGTGGACCTGGACACACTGCACGCCCGTGAGCTGGTGCCTTTCCGGTCCGCGATCGCCGCGGGTTCCAAATCGGTCATGAGTGCGCATATCCTGCTTCCTGCGCTCGACCCCACCCGCCCCGCGACTCTCAGCCCGCAGATCCTCACCGGTCTGCTCCGGGAGGAGCTGGGCTACCAGGGGCTGATCATTACGGACGGCATGGAGATGCGGGCCATCTCCGCGACGTACGGAATCGAGCGCGGCTCCGTCCTGGCGATCGCCGCGGGCGCCGACGCGATCTGCGTCGGCGGCGGCCTCGCCGACGAGGAGACCGTTCTGCGGCTGCGCGACGCGCTGGTCGGGGCGGTCCGCTCCGGCGAACTGCCGGAGGAGCGGCTGGCCGACGCGGCGGCACGAGTGCGTGCACTCGCCACGTGGACCCAGCAGGCCCGGACTTCGGGGCCGGGCGCGGCAGTGCAGGAGGGGACCGCGCCCGGCAACGAGACCGACCGCGAGGTGGGCACCGTCGCCGCCCGCCGGGCACTGCGCATCACCCGCGCCCCGGGCGCCGCGCACGTCACCTCCGCCCCGTACGTGGCCGCCCTCACCCCGGTCGCGAACATCGCCGTCGGTGACGAGACCCCCTGGGGGATCGCCGCCGACCTGGCCCGGTTCCTCCCGGGCACCGAGACGGGCGGGTACGACGCCGAGACGGCCAGCGCCGCTTCGATACTCGCCGCCGCGGGCGAGCGCCGGATCGTCGCCGTCGTCCGCGACGAACACCGCCACCCGTGGATGGCCTCGGCCCTCGACGGGCTGCTCGCCGCCCGCCCCGACACCGTCGTGGTCGAGATGGGCGTCCCGCGGGCGGCCCCGCGCGGCGCGCTGCACGTGGCGACGCACGGCGCGGCACGGGTCTGCGGACTGGCCGCTGCGGAGGCGGTCACCGGGCGCTGACCGACGTCGCGCAGGTACGCGAGAGGCCGGGCACCCACTGCGGGGCCCGGCCTCTCGTAC
>NZ_JBSGZD010000078.1:0-29261 GCF_053610825.1 Streptomyces sp. NPDC054863
TCGGACGACTCGCCGGAGGAGTCCTCCCCGGGCGACACCGGCAACCGCACCACCTCGCTCCCCTCCCCCTCCGCCCCGAACAGCATCGACTTCCCGTCCGGTGCGAACGTCACCGACTCCGACTGCCCCCGGTACCCGATGCCCAGCGGCCGTCCCTCCCCGAGGTCCCGCCCGCCGGTCTTCCAGTCGTACTCCTGCGCCCCGAGGTACGACCTCAGCACCAGCCTCTTCCCGTCCGGCGAGAACGCGCCGTCCGTCACCCACGGAACCCCGCTCACCTTCCGGAAGGTGTTCGTCCCCTTCGTCGAGAGCCGGGCGGGCCCCTCGTACAGCCCGGCGCCCTCCTCCTCCTTGCTCCCGATGTAGACCCGTCCCGTCTTCGGGTGCACCATCAGCGCCTCCGCGTTCCGCGCCCCGTCCGCGTACTTCACGTCGTACTGCGCGGTGTCGACCGTCCGGTCCTTCAGCACCTTCGGCTCGGGGAACTTGTAGATCCACACGTGGTCCCACTTCCCGCCGAGGTTGTCCCCGATGTCCCCGACGTAGACGGAGCCGTCCGGCCCGACCGAGACCGCCTCCATGTCACGCGGCCTGCCGACCCCGCGCATCGTGATCCGCGCGACGGTCTCCCCGCTCTTCGAGTCCACCGCGTAGACGTACGGCCCGTCCTGGTCGTTGTGCGTCCAGTACACGCCGGGGTGCGCACGGCTCGCCGCCAGACCGCTGGACTCGGTGATCCGGGGGTCCTTGACCGTGAAGCCCCCTTCCTCGTCCGCGAGGGCGGCGGGCGCGGACACGAGCACGGCCCCCAGGGCGGCGGCGGTCACGGCAACACACATACGGGAAGAGCGCATGGACCCAAGTGTTCAGCATCACGGTGCGGCCCCCGCAGCGCATCCCCGATGATGATCGGATGCGCAGCTTCCTCTTCGTCGGCGACTCCATGACCATCGGCTGTCCCGGCGACTTCACCTGGCGCTACCGCATGTGGCAGCACCTGGAAGCGACGATGCCCGGGGGTTACGAGATCGTCGGTCCCCGCACGGCCCTGTACGACCCCGCCTCCGCCGCCGCCACCTCCCACGCGTACGCCGCCGACGGCTTCCCGGCCCCCGCCCGCCGCCACCTCGCCGGCTGGGGCGAGGGCTGGCTGCACATGGCGCCGGCCGTCCGCGCCACGGTCGGGGCGACCGGCGCGGACACCCTCCTCGTCTCCCTCGGCCTGATCGACCTCGGCTTCTACACGAACGCCGAGCAGACCGCCGCCAACCTCGACCTCTTCCTCACCGAGGCCCGCGCCGCGAACCCACGCATCGCGATCACCGTCCACCCGGTCATCCCCAACGTCCGCGCCGAACGCGACGCCCCCTTCGCCGCCGAGTGCACCCGTTTCAACGAACTCCTCGCCAAGACGGTCGCCGACCGGGACGAACCCCGCTCGCCCCTTCTCCTGGCCACGCCCCACCCCACGTACGACATCCACACGGACACGTACGACGGCACGCACCCGGGCCCCACCGGCGAACACAAACTCGCCGCGGCCTTCGCCGACGCGATGCACCAGGCCTGGGGCGTCGGTGCCGCATACTCCGTGAATCATGAATTCGCGTAAGCCGTCCCGAGCGCCCCGTCCGGCACCGGTCCCGCCGGAGATCACGTACACGAACTGCCGCCGCTGCGGCACCGAGATAGCGGGTCTCGACGGCCGCTACGCATGCGGCGTCTGCGGCTGGACGAACCACTACTCCGAGGGCTACCACCCGCTCCCCACGGCCCAGGACGACCCGGACTGGACCGGCCCCAACTGCCGCTGACCCAGGCTCTGTTCGCGGGTCCGCACCGGGGGCGCCCAGGCTCTGTTCGCGGGTCCGCACCGGGGGCGCGGGAAACGGTGTCCCCCACCCCGGGCACCCTTCACCGCCCCGCTCAGTTGTCGTGCGGCAGGATCTCCGCCGAGCCGCCCGAACCGCCCGACGGCCCCGGCCGCGTCGTCGTGCCGCCGCCCGGCTCCGCGGGAACCCCGGCCGGCCCGCACGGGTCCGGCAGCGCGGGCACGCCGCTCGTCACCGGCGCCGACGACGGGGCCGGGACACCCCCCACCCACGACCTGACCTGCGATGACGCATCCCGGTTGGCCGCCCCCGCCCCCCAGGTGTCAGGATTGCCCCCATGACGATCCAGACGTACTTCGACATCACCATCGACAACGAGCCCGCGGGCCGCATCACCTTCAACGTCTTCGACGACGTCGTCCCGAAGACCGCGGAGAACTTCCGCGCCCTCTGCACGGGCGAGAAGGGCTTCGGCTACGCCGGCTCCTCCTTCCACCGCGTCATCCCGGAGTTCATGCTCCAGGGCGGCGACTTCACGCGCGGCGACGGCACCGGCGGCAAGAGCATCTACGGCGAGAAGTTCGCCGACGAGAACTTCACGCTGAAGCACACCAAGCCGGGCCAGCTCTCGATGGCCAACGCGGGCCCGGGCACCAACGGCTCGCAGTTCTTCATCACCACGATCGTCACCGGCTGGCTCGACAACAAGCACGTCGTGTTCGGCGAGGTCGCTGACGAGGAGAGCATGAAGATCGTCAAGAAGATCGAGTCGCTCGGCTCGCAGAGCGGCCGCACCTCGGCGAAGATCACCATCGCCTCCTCCGGCCAGCTCTGAGCAGCAGCCGCAGCACCAGGCAGCACCCGTAGCACCGCTCCACCCCGAAGCCCGGCGCGCACCTCACGGTGCCGCCGGGCTTCGGCGCGTACACACCCCGCCGGCGTCAACGGCACCTGCGCATACATGGCCAAAAACCGCCCGGAACACTTTCCGCCCACACCAATGCTTTGTAGCCAAAGCTGCCCCCACCGGTTCATTCCTCCCCACGCGCCCGACTACGTTCAGTGCCCTGCCGAGCACCCTCGGTGGATCACCCGACGTACGGGAGGCCCGCATGTCTGCACCTGTGGTCAATTTCTGGGGCGACCTCGACCCCCGCGCCCGCGCCGCGTTCCCCGAAGCCCCCCGCCCCGACGAGACCTGGCCGCTCCGCGACGGTGGCACCGCGTGGGTGTACCGGGTGCCCGGCCGCCGGGCGATACAGAAGCCCGTCGTCCTCTCCGACGGCTTCTCCAGCCTGCCCAGCTCGTACAACGAGCTCCACCACGGCCTGGAGGGTGACGGCTCCCCGGACTACAAGTTCATCTCCGCCCTGCACCAGCGCGGCCACGACCTCGTGCTCCTCGGCTACGAGGACCGCACGAAGTCGATCGTCGAGAACGCGGAAGTCGCGATCGAGTGCATCAGGACCGTGATCGCCCATCAGGACGGCCAAGCCCCCCTCACCGTCGGCGGCTTCAGCATGGGCGGCCTGATCACCCGGCTGGCGCTCGCCAAGCTGGAGCGGCAGCGGACGGAGCACCGCACGGAGCTCTACGTCTCGTACGACACCCCGCACCGGGGCGTCTGGCTGCCGATCGGCATCCAGAAGCTGATCCCGTACCTGCTGGGTGACTCGCGGATGCTGGGCCTGGTGAGCAGCCCCGCCGCGAAGCAGATGCTGCGCTGGCACACGGAGCGGCTGCAGGGCGAGCCCGGGATGCACGACGACCGCAAGACCTTCCTCCAGGAGCTGGAGCGGTTCGGCGGCTGGCCCTCGGTCCCCCGCCTCATCGGCGTGGCGAACGGCGACGGCCAGGGCATCGGCAACGGCATCAAGGCCGACCAGCTCGCCCTGTCCGCCGAGGGCGACCTCGCCGGTACGAGGCTGTACACGCAGCGGCAGGGCAGGGGCGCGCTGGTCGCCGAACTGGCCAAGACCGGCACGGAGCCGATCCCCGTCCACACGGACACCGTCCCGGAGATGGACGGCGCCCCCGGCGGCACCCTCGTCAACTTCGACCTGGTGGCGCAGCTGCTGAGCGCGCTCGGCGCGCCGGCGACCGCGCACTACCCGGCGACGTGTTTCGTGCCGACGGGAAGTGCGGTCGACCTGCTGGACTTCGACCTGTCGACGCCGGAGGCGGACCCGTTCGCCGACCTCCGCAAGATCCCGGAGGGCAACAGCGGCCTGCACGACTTCCTGTGCGCGCCGACGAGCGGACCGCACACGTCGATGACGCCGGAGCTGGGGTCGTGGATCGTGAATCAGCTCCCCGGCTAGGGCGGAGCCGGTCACAGACCTGGTCACCGAGCCGGTCACAGACCTGGTCACGGGTTGTGGAAGCTGACTTCAGGATCAGCCTCCGTCGGCCCGTCGAACAGCGGGGTCCGCTTCCCCTTCAGCTGAAGGTCGAAGAAGGCCCCGACGTATCCCAGGGTGATCTCGCCCGAGCGCTTCCCGGAGAGGGGGGCGCTCGGGTCGACCACACCCAGCTGCCCGCCCAGCACGGGCACGTCGTTGAACGAGTAGTGCCCGGCACCCGCGACCGTCAGCCACCGCTTCCAGCCGTCCATCCGCCCCCACGCCTCCAGCCACTTGCCCTTGCCGAGCTCGGGCCGATGGGTGGCGTCGGTGCCGAGCAGCAGGAACGGCCGGCCGTCCAGCCCCGCACCGGGCGTCTCGTCCTGGAACCCGCCGTCGAGGTTCGCCCCCGCCCTGATCCGCGCGTCCCCCGCCATGGCGACGGCGGCGCTGTTGCCCCCGATGGAGTGCCCGGCCATACCGATCCGCTTCCGGTCGATGATTCCCCTGAACTCGCTCCTCTCGCCCAGGAGTTGATCGAGCAGGAAGGACACGTCGGCGGCCCGCACCTGCGGCGTCCGCTGCATGCCGCCGCCGACGCAGGCGGCGCACTTGAGGGTGCGACCGCCGGGATAGGCGGTTCCGTACGACTCGTAGGCATGGTCGACGAGCGCGACGACGTACCCGCGACTGGCCAGCTCCTCGGCGAGGATGGTGAGGGTGGCACGGTGCAGGGTGAACCCGGGCGAGAGCACGACGAGCGGGTACTTGCCGCCCGACGGACGTGCATGTGTACGGGAGTTGGTGCGCGTGCCGCTGAGCAGATCGGCGGGGAACGCGTCCGCGCGCCGGATCCCCTCCAGCAGCAGCTGGGCCTCGTCCCGCCCCATGTACGGGGAGGGCGTGCCCCCGCCGCCTCTGCGCGCCGGGTAGTACATCGACACCATCAGCTCGCGATTCCCGGCGGCGGGCACCCAGGGGTCGGTCCTGGACGGGTCGACGAGATGGAGGTCCTTCTTGCCGACGGCGAACTTACCGCTCGGCGAGGGGAGTTGGAGCTGTACGGAGGCGGAGACGGAAGCGGCAGCGGGAGTCGGCCCGGGGGCGGCGAAGGCGGTGCCCGCCGAGGCGAGCGGCACCGCGAGGGAGAGGGCGACGAGAGCTGCGGCAGAGGCGGCGAGGCGGCGGTTTCGGTTCACGTTTCGGCTCATGCACCGAACGTACGGAGAACCACCCCGGCCCCACCCCTGCCGAAAGTAAGGCCCCACCCCCGACCTAGGACTGGCGCTCCCCGTGCTCGACGAGCCGGTTCGCGAACGTGGACAGGGTGTACGCCCCGATGCCGAGCACCACTTCCAGGGCGTTGCGCCTGCTGTACCCGTGCGCGTAGAACGCCTCCAACTGCGCGGCGTCCACATCTCCCGCCGTATCCATCACGGCATGCGTGAAAACCCGCACTGCCTCCCATTTCCCCTCCTCCAGGGTGCGTTGCTTCTCCAGGGCCTCGATGACCCCGGGCCCCACCCCCAGCTTCTCCAGCTTGCCCGCGTGCATCCGCACGCAGAAGCCGCACTCGTTCCTGGCCGCGACGGTCATGATCAGGACCTCGCGCGCGACCGGCTCCAGCGTCGCGCTCTCGAACAGCGCGCTCAGCCGGAGGAACCCGTTGAGCAGCTCGGGCGACTCGGCCTGCTTCGCGACGAGCGGCGGCAGGAATCCGAAACCCTTGACCACGCCCTCCATGGCCCGGACGGATCCGGCGGGCGCGGTGTCGAGGGTGTGCTCGGTGAATCGCAGATCGTCGGCTCGCACGTGACCATCCCCTAGAATCGACAACATGGTTGACGATAAGAAAGTAAACCAGGTTGTCGATTCGGGCAAGGGATCTGCCCCCGGCAGCACGGATCAGGACGCCACCCCCGGCTGGGAACTCCCCTTCCTCCTCTTCGCCGGCTTCCGCTCCCTGATCGACCGCCTGCATGAAGAACTCGCAGCTCAGGGCCACCCCCACGCACGCCCCGCGCACGGCTTCGCCATGCAGGCGATCGGCGCGTCAGGCCCTGCGGGCGCCACGGCCAGTGAGGTGGGCCGCCGCCTCGGCGTCTCGAAGCAGGCCGCGGGCAAGACCGTCGACCGTCTGACCGCCCTCGGCTACGCCACCACCGCCCCCGACCCGGCCGACGCCCGCCGCAAACTCGTCCGCCTCACCCCGCACGGCCTCGACGCCCTGACCCGCTCGGCGGCGATCTTCGAAACCCTGCGCGCGGAGTGGGCGGCGACGGTCGGCCAGGACCGCGTACAGGACCTGGAGTCGGCGCTCCGCACGGTCGTGCCGCCGTCGGACCGCTTCCGCCTGGACACGGCGGGCTGGCTGGGCGGGTAGTCCCGGGGCAGCCCCGGCCACCGGCCACCCCACCGGCCACCCCACCCGCCCCCCGTTCGCCCCCTTGCATCGAGCGCGCTCGAAGGCGTTGGCTTGGCTGTCATGAAGTACACACAGCTCGGACGCACCGGACTCAAGGTCAGCCGTCTCGTCCTCGGCACGATGAACTTCGGACCGCAGACCGACGAGGCCGACAGCCACACGATCATGGACGCCGCACTCGGCGCGGGCGTCAACTTCTTCGACACCGCGAACGCCTACGGCTGGGGCAACAACAAGGGCCGTACGGAAGAGATCATCGGGTCCTGGTTCGCCAAGGGCGACGGACGGCGCGACAAGGTCGTCCTCGGGACGAAGGTCTTCGCGAACATGGCGGGCGACGGCGAGGAGCCGTGGCCCAACCACGACAAGCTCTCCGCCGTGAACATCCGGCGGTCGGTCGAGGCCAGTCTGAAGCGGCTGGGCACCGACTACATCGACGTGTACCAGTTCCACCACGTCGACCGCTCGACCCCCTTCGAGGAGATCTGGCAGGCCGTCGACGTACTGATCCAGCAGGGCAAGGTCCTCTACGCCGGTTCGTCGAACTTCGCCGGCTGGCACATCGCCCGCGCCAACGAGACCGCACGCAGGCTCGGCTCGTACGGGCTGGTCAGCGAGCAGTGCCTGTACAACCTCGCCGAGCGGCGCGCCGAGATGGAGGTCGTCCCGGCGGCGCAGGAGTACGGGCTCGGGGTCATCCCGTGGTCGCCGCTGCACGGCGGTCTGCTGGGCGGCGCGCTGAAGAAGGAGCGCGAGGGCGGCGGCGCGCGCACCGCCTCGGGGCGGGCGGCGGACGAGCTCGCGAAGCCGGAGGTGCGGGCCCGGGTGCAGGCGTACGAGGACCTGCTCGACAAGCACGGCATCGCGCCGGGCGAGGCGGCGCTCGCCTGGCTGCTGACGCGGCCGGGCGTCACCGGGCCGATCGTCGGCCCGCGCACCGCCGACCAGCTCGCGTCCGCACTGCGGGCGACTCAGCTGGAGCTGTCGGCGGAGGTGCTGGCGGAACTGGACGAAATCTTCCCGGGACCCGGAGCTTCGCCGGAGGCTTTTGCCTGGTAGGAGCGGTACGGGGGCCGGGGCCTGCTAGTTGCCCGCGAGGGACGCCACCGCGATGACGGCGAACATCAGGACGAGCACGCCGGCCATGATCTGGTTACGGATTTTGGGATTCACGCATCGAGCGTAACCGGAAGGCCCGGCGGTCCGGCTCACCGGCCCAGCGGCCGGGCGTCGACGGTCTCGTAGCGCGGCCCCGCACCACGTACTCCGTGGGTGGGCAGATTGCTGCGTACGAGGGCGAGCTCGGACACCGTCCAGGGCGTGCCGGTGAATGGGGCGAGGGCGGCGAGGTACGGACCGAGGTCCGGATCCCCCGCCCTCGCCCCTTCGCGTCGGCCACGGGTGCGGGCGAGGGTGAGGTGGGGGCGGAACGGAAGGCCGGTGTCGGGCTCGGCCCCGGCCTCCCGGGCGGCATCGGCAGCAGCCCTTGCGAGCCGGCGCAGGGCGACGGTGTCACCGGACGCACCGGCCCAGAGGGCGCGGCCCGCGAAGTGCCCGCTGCCGTGCAGGGCGAGGGGGAAGGGGGCCGCACCGGCTGCGGCGTACCCGAGGGCACGCTGGAGCGGAGGAATCCGCTCCTCCTCGACCTCACCGAGAAACGCGAGCGTGAAGTGCCAGCCGGGCCGCCCGGTCCAACGCAGGGCCTCCGCACCGGGAAGCTTCTCCAACTGGTCGACGGCCTGGGCGAGTTCGGCGAGGGCAGGGGGCGGGGGGAGAACGGCCACGAAGAGTCTCATCGGGCCAGTGTGCGGGTGCCTGCGGCGCGGAACGGAACCGCCCGGCCTCGGCCTCCGCGTCTCGGCGAAAAAGTAATTTGGACGGCAACCTTTCCGCTCCGGGTGGCCACTTAGGGGTGTACCGACGAGGGCGAGCCGTGATCAGCGGCGCTACGCCCTCCGTATCAGCACCTGATCGGAGCCCCACGTGTCACCAGACGACCCGATATCCGCCGAGCAGCCGACGCCTCGGGATCGCACGCCCCGCCGTAGCCGGATGCTCCGGCACTCTGTCGTGGGGACGGTGGCGGTGCTGGCCGCCTCGGCCGGTGTCGGCGCCCTGGCGCCCGGCGCGGGCGCCGCGCCGACCGTCGGCATCAGTGTCGATGCCCGTACCTCCTTGGGCACGGTGCCCAGCACCGGTGTCGGCCTCAACACGGGCTTCGGCGACGAGCACATGGGGACCCCCAAGGTGACATCGCTGATGAAGGCCGCGGGAGTTCGGCAACTGCGCTATCCCGGCGGCTCCGGCGCGGACGAATACCACTGGAAGACCCACACCTACGGCGACGGCAGCGGCTGGATCCCCTCCCACACCAACTTCGACCGCTTCATGACCACCGCGAAGAAGGTCGGCGCCCAGCCGATCCTGACCGCGAACTACGGATCCGGCACCCCCCAGGAGGCCGCCGACTGGGTCAAGTACGCCAACGTCGAGAAGGGTTACGGCGTGAAGTACTGGGAGATCGGCAACGAGGTCTACGGCAACGGGCACTACGGCAACGGCAAGGGCTGGGAAACGGACAAGCACGCCGACAAGAGCCCGAAGGAGTACGGGAAGAACCTGGTCGCCTACTCGAAGGCGATGAAGGCCGTGGACCCGAAGGTGAAGATCGGAGCGGTGCTCACCACCCCCGGCTACTGGCCGGACGCGGAGAAGGCTCCCGGTGACAGCGCCGACTGGAACAACACGGTGCTCTCCATCGCGGGCAAGTCGATCGACTTCGTCATCGTCCACTGGTATCCGGGCGGCACCACCACGGCCGACCTGCTGAAGACCCCCTCCCGGATCTCCGGCGTCACCTCCTCGCTGCGCTCGCTGATCGCCAAGTACGCGGGCTCGCGCGCCCCTTCGGTGGAGATCGCGGTCACCGAGAACGGCGCCGTCGGTTCGCCCGCCCAGACCAGCCAGACCGCGGCCCTGTTCGCGCCGGACACCTACATGACCTGGTTCGAGCAGGGCGCGACCCACGTGGACTGGTGGAACCTGCACAACGGCACGGACCAAGCACCCACCACCGTCCACGGCGAGACCGACTACCAGGACGGGGGTGTGCTCTCCGCCGGAACCTGCGTCGGGGAGAAGTGCGAACCGCCGCGCGACACGCCCTTCCCCATCTACTGGGGCATCCGCTCGCTGACCGCACTGGCGAAGCCCGGCGACACCATGGTCGAGTCGTCCTCGGGCAACGCGTCGGTCTCGGTGCACGCGGTGCGCAGCAGCACCGGCGGCCTGAACGTCATGCTGATCAACAAGAGCCCGCAGAACGCGGCGCCGGTGTCGCTCTCGTACGCCGGATTCACCCCGGCCCCAGGGGCGGTCACGACCGTTTCGCACGCCAAGGGAGACACTGCCCTGAAGACGGCGAAGCGGGGCACGGCGGTCGCACAGACGCTGCCGCCGTACTCGATCACGACGCTTCAGCTGAAGCCCGCGTCAGGGACGGCCGGCGCTGACAAGCCGACGCCCGCCCCCACGCCGACCGCCGTCACGCCGGTCGTCTCGGCCCCCGGCACGACCGGCACCCGTGCGCAGGGGGCGGTCGGCGCACCCGTCGGCCGGCCGACCCCGAGCAGCACGTCCGGCGACCTGGCTTCCACCGGGGCGAACAACACCGTGGTCACCTACAGCGCCCTCGGTGGCCTGCTGGTCATCGCTGCCGGCGGCGTGCTGGTGCTTCGCGGACGTCGCCGCAGGGGTGCGCACGGGAAGTGAGACCGCGTGAGTGACTGACGGCCCGGCAGCAACGCCACCCACCCGTGGCGTACGCGCCGGGCCGTCGGCCTCCCCGCCGGCATGGCAGCCGTCCCGGGCTGCACCCGGCGCGCGGCTGCGCCGCCTCGCCCTCACACGCCGGACGGGCCGGAATTGCCGGACGGGCCGGGGCCGCCCGACGGACCGGGGCCGCCCGACGGGCCAAGGTCACCCGACGGGCCAAGGTCACCCGACGGACCGGGGCCGCCCGACGGCCTGGATCCCTCGATCGCCGCCAGCACCAGATCCAGCGCCCCCTCGAACGCCGATCGCGCCATCACCGGCAGGTGCTCCCGCACCGCGTACAGATGCGGATACTCCTCCTCCGACACCCCCGCGTACGCCGACTCCCACGCCCCCGCGTCCGCCTCCTGCTGTTCCGGGCGCAGGCCCTGGACCGCCGCGTCCAGGGCCGCGTGGCCCAGGACCGTGTCGACGAAGGCGTGGTAATGGCGTACCGCCGTCTCCTCGTCGAAGCCTGCCGCGCGCAGCAGGCCGATGCCCGTGTCGATGGCGCGCTGTTCGTTCGGGAGGCGGGTGACGCGGAAGCCGCTCAACAGGGCGGCGCGCGGGTGGCGTTGGGCCGAGTGGTAGGCACGTATCCCGAACTCCCTCAGCGAAGCACGCCAGTTGGCGGGGTCCTGGTCCGGTACGAAGCCCTCCATCGTGTCGCCGATCAGGCGGTCGCCGAGCGCCAGGTGCAGGTCCTCCACCGAGCGGAAGTAGCGGTAGACCGCGCTCGGGTCGGCGCCGAGGGCCTGGCCCAGCCTGCGCATGGTCAGGGCTTCCGCGCCGTGCTCCTCGACCAGGGCGAGCGCCTTCTCGACGATCGACTCCGCGGACAGGACGGCCCCGGAGCGCGTCGGCCGCCGCCGCTTCCGTTCAGCCGGTACGCGCGCCGCGTCACCGCGCGTACCGCCCCCTGCGCCGCCCGCATCCGCCGCACCGCCGCGCGCGTCACCCCGCGTACCGCCCCGCGCACCCTTCGTTGCCATTGCTCCGAGGCCCCCTCGACGATCTCCGTTCCCACCTGCGGCCAGTTAACCACCGCGTTACGTCAACACCATTGACATAAGTCTGACGGCAACTGTTTCATCGGCGCACACCACCCATACGCCCAGGACCCGCAGGAGTGTGCGCCGTGCCCCCGAACACGCAGCAGCCACCGTCCGTGCCACCGCAGGCGCCCTCGCAGGCGCCCGCCCTGCGCCGCTCCCTCGGCGTCAAGGACGGCATGGCCATCGCCGCCTCCAGCACCGCCGCCACCACCAGCATCGGCATCGGCATGGGGACGCTGGCCGCCTACGCGGGCCGGCAGACGCCGGTGCTCCTCCTCCTCGCCTTCCTGCCGATCGCCGGCATCGCCCTCGCGTACGCCCGCCTCAACCGCACCGAGCCCAACTGCGGCGCCGGTTACACCTGGGTGGGGCGGGCCATCGGACCCTGGTCCGGGTTCCTCACGGGGTGGGTCATCCTCGTCGGCACCATGATCTTCATGGCGTACACCGGGGCGGTGACCGGCTCGGTCATCCTCCAGTTCCTCAACAAGCTGGGTCTCACCTCCGCCTTCGGAATCACCCTCGACCCGGCGTCCACCGGCATCAGCACCGTCGTCGGCCTGGTCGCGCTCGTCGCGGTCACCATCACCGCGATCACGGGGGTACGGGGCGCCACCCGCCTCCAGCTCGCCCTGCTGGTCTTCGAGTACGCCGTACTGATCGTCTTCTGCGGCTGGGCGATCCTCGTCGGCGACCAGCCCTTCTCGCTCTCCTGGCTGAACCCCTTCGAGATCGGCTCCGGGCAGTCGCTCGCCCAGGGTCTCGTCCTCGCCGTCTTCATCTTCTGGGGCTGGGACGCCGCGTTCAGCGTCAACGAGGAGAGCAAGGACCCGCGCGACGTGGCCAAGGGCGGGTTCATCGCCCTCTTCACCATGCTGGGTCTCTTCCTCTTCGCGTCGATCGCCTTCCAACGGGTCATGAGCACCGGTGAGCTGGTCGAGAACGGCCCCGCTGCCCTCACCTTCCTCGGCTCCCACCTCGCCTCCGAGCCGTGGGCCTCGCTCCCCCTCGCCGCCCTGATGTGCTCGGCGTTCGCCTCGCTCCAGTCGAGCGTCATCCCCACCGCCCGCGGCAACCTCGCGATGAGCCGCGACCGTACGCTGGGCAAGGTGTGGTCCCGCCTCCACCCGCGCTTCGGCACCCCGGCGCTCGGCACGCTGATCCTGATGGCCATCGCCGCCGCCATCTCGGTCCTCGCGGTCGGCATCCCCAAGCTCAACGACATGATCCTCACCGCCGTGAACTCCATCGGCCTGATCGTCTCCCTCTACTACGGCCTCACCGCGATCGCCTGCGCGGTCCGCTTCCGGGCCAACCTGCGGGCGGGCGCCCGCGAGGCCCTCGCCTCCGTGATCGTGCCCGCGGTGAGCGGCCTCGCCCTCTTCGGACTCGGCGGATACCTCGCGTACAACTACGCCACGATGAGCGACCACTTCGAGGCGAGCCCCGACAACGGCTGGTTCATGCTGACCATTCCGGTGGTGGTCGTCGCGTCCGGATTCGTGGCGGCGGCGATCGCCAAGTGGGGCCGCAAGTCCCCCTACTTCACCCCCGAGGGGCGGGGCCGGGGCACCGACCCGGACGCCGTGGTCCTGCCGATGGACCGCACCCCCGCACTCTGATCCACCCACACCTCTTCAAGGAGCACTTCGCATGGCGACGTTCGACCAGAGCGCAGACCTCGTCCTCACCGGCGGCCCGGTGCACACCGTGGACGCCGCCCGCAGCCGGGCGACCACCGTCGCGGTGCGCGGCGGGCGGATCGCCGCCGTCGGCCACGACGAGGTGCGCGCACTGATCGGACCGAGCACTCAAGTCGTCGATCTGGCAGGGAAGTTGCTGATACCGGGCTTCCAGGACGCGCACGTCCACCCGGTCGGCGGCGGCGTCGAGATGGGCCAGTGCGACCTGACGGGGGCGGAGACGGCGGACGAGTACCGCACGATCATCGCCGCGTACGCGGACGCGCACCCCGAGGCCGAGTGGATCACCGGCGGCGGCTGGTCGATGGAGGCCTTCCCCGGCGGCACCCCCACCCGCGACTTCCTCGACGCGCTCGTCCCCGGCCGCCCCGTCTACCTGGTCAACCGCGACCACCACGGCGGACTCGCCAACTCCCGTGCGCTGGAGCTGTGTTCGATCACCCCGGACACCCCCGACCCCTCCGACGGCCGCCTGGAGCGGGACGCCGACGGGGTCCCCACCGGCATGCTCCAGGAAGGTGCGATGGGGCTGGTCGCCCGCCACGTCCCCACCCCGACCCGGGCCGAACTCCTCGCCGGACTCCTGCGCGCCCAGCGGCTCCTCCACTCCCACGGCATCACCGCCTGGCAGGACGCCATGGTCGGCGCACACGGGGGCATGGCCGACGCGACACCGGCCTACGTGTCGGCCGCCCGGGACGGCCTGCTCACCGCCCGGGTGACCGGCTCCCTCTGGTGGGACCGGGCCCGCGGCACCGAACAGCTCCCCGAACTCATCGCCCTGCGCGACGCGTTGACCGTCGGAGACCGCCTGCGCGCCTCCACCGTGAAGATCATGCAGGACGGCGTCGCGGAGAACTACACCGCCGCGATGCTCGACCCCTACCTCACCGCCTGCGGCTGCCCGTCCGACAACTCCGGCATCTCCTTCATCGATCCCAAGGCCCTTGCCTCGTACGTCACTTCACTCGACGCGGCAGGCTTCCAGGTGCACTTCCACGCACTGGGCGACCGGGCCGTACGGGAGGCACTGGACGCGGTCGAGGCGGCCCGCGCGGCCAACGGCCGGACCGACACCCGCCCGCACCTCGCCCACCTCCAGGTCGTCCACCCCTGCGACATCCCCCGCTTCCGCGCGCTGGGCGCCACGGCCAACATCCAGGCTCTCTGGGCGGCCCACGAACCCCAGATGGACGAGCTGACCATCCCCTTCCTGGGCCCGGAGCGCGCCACCCACCAGTACCCCTTCGGCGACCTGCTCCGCTCCGGGGCGACCCTCTGCGCGGGCAGCGACTGGCCGGTCAGCAGCCCGGACCCGCTCGCCGCACTCCAGGTCGCGGTCACCCGCCGCGAACCGGGCTGCGCCGACGCCACCCCGGCCTTCCTCCCGGAACAGCGCATCGACCTGGGCGCCGCACTGGCGGCTTACACAGCGGGCAGCGCGTACGTGAACCACCTCGACGACACCGGATCCATCCGCCCCGGCATGCTGGCCGACCTGACGGTCCTGGACCGCGACATCTTCGCGGCCCCGCCCGAGGAGATCGCTTCGGCGCGGGTCGTCTCCACGTACGTGGGCGGTACGGAGGTGTACGCGGCGGGGTGAGCCGGGTGGGGCCGGGACGGACCTCCCGACAGCGGTCGGTCTCCCGGCCCGGCCCCGACCCCCGCAGGGCGGTGGGCCGTTACGCCACCGCCACCAGCTCCTTGTGGCGAGCAGCCCGCGCGCTCGGCACCAGCGTCAGGTGCTGATGCCCCCTGCGCAGGTCCAGCTTCGGCCGCAGCCCGCCGACCCTGCACAGCAGTGCGCCGACGCCCAGCGCCGCCACGGCGGAGATGACACCGCCCGCCGCGAACCCGATCCGCGCACCGTAGGTGTCCGTGATCCAGCCGAGGAGCGGGGCACCGAGCGGCGTGCCGCCGGTGAACACCATCATGAAGAGGGCCATGACGCGCCCCCGCATCGCGGGGTCCGTCGCCATCTGGACACTCGAATTCGCCGTGACGTTGACCGTCAGGCCGCACATCCCGATCGGCACCATCAGCGCCGCGAAGAGCCAGAACGACGGCGCGAAGGCGGTCACCGCCTCCAGCACTCCGAAGAGCACCGCGGCCCCCACCAGCAGCCGCAGCCGGGACGTCCCCCGCCGTGCCGCCAGCAGCGCACCGGCCAGCGAGCCCGCCGCCATCAGCGTGTTGAGCAGCCCGTACGTCCCCGCACCCTCGCGGAAGACGTCGCTGGTGAACGCCGAGAGCCAGATCGGGAAGTTGAACCCGAACGTGCCGATGAAGCCGACCAGCACGATCGGCCAGATCAGCTCGGGACGGCCCGCGACATAGCGCAGTCCCTCCCTCAACTGCCCCTTGCCGCGCGGCGCCCGCTCGACCTTGTGCAGCTCGGAGGTGCGCATCATCAGCAGGCCGACGATGGGCGCCACGAACGAGAGCCCGTTCAGCAGGAAGGCGAAACCACTTCCCACCGCGGTGATCAGTACGCCCGCCACCGCAGGACCGACCAGCCGCGCGGACTGGAAGTTCGCGGAGTTCAGGCTGACCGCGTTCTGGATGTCGGCGGGGCCGACCATCTCGGCGACGAAGGTCTGCCGGGCGGGGTTGTCGACGACCGTGACCAGTCCGCCGACGAAGGCGGTCGCGTAGACGTGCCAGACCTCGACGTGTCCGCTCAGGGTCAGGGCGGCCAGGGCCAGGCCGGTCAGTCCCATCGCGGACTGGGTGGCCAGGAGCAGCGGACGCTTCGGCAGGCGGTCGGCGAGGACGCCTCCGTACAGGCCGAAGAGCAGCATCGGAAGGAACTGCAGGGCGATCGTGATGCCCACCGCGGACGCGGATCCGGTGATCGACAGCACCAGCCAGTCCTGGGCTATTCGCTGCATCCAGGTGCCGGTGTTGGAAACTACTTGCCCGCTTGCGAAGAGCCGGTAGTTCCGGTTCCTGAGCGAGCTGAACATGGACTGCTTGGGGGTGGTCGGTGCGGGGGCGGAGTCTGCTCCGGATCCCGTACTCAAAGTGGGTTCGCCTCCTTGGCGGCGCGCGGGGTCGTTGACGTCAGGGCCCACCCTGAACAGTTCTTACAGGTGGGCGAGCTTCTCCAGGACCGGGGCGGCAGCGCGCAGCTTCGCCCATTCGTCCTCGTCCAGACCGTCGGCGAGACCGGACAGCCAGACGTTCCGCTTGCGGCGGCTCTCTTCGAGCATCGCCTCGGCGGTCTCGGTCTGTCTGACCACCTTCTGCCGGCGGTCCTCGGGGTGCGGCTCCAGCCTGACCAGGCCCTTCGCTTCGAGCAGCGCCACGATGCGGGTCATCGACGGCGGCTGTACGTGTTCCTTGCGGGCCAGCTCGCCGGGTGTGGCGGAGCCGCAGCGGGCGAGGGTGCCGAGCACCGACATCTCGGTGGGGCTCAGCGACTCGTCGACCCGCTGGTGCTTCAGTCGTCGGCCCAGCAGCATGACTGCGGAGCGGAGTGCGTTCACGGCGGCGGCGTTGTCGCCGTGGGACAGGTCAGGCATGTTTGTTAGCGTAACTCATTACTCAATCTAAAGACCACCCCCGTCACAGAGGTACGGGGGCGTGGTGGCAGAAGTCACCCGTACGAGTGAGAGCGGGCCGGAAAGTGACACGGACCGCCCGGCCCCGGCCCGACCCTGGGGCAGTGACCCCACCAGCGACTCCACCAGCGACGGAATCCTCGGTGCTCAGCCTCCGGATAGACGGCGAGCTCCTCGACCGGCTCCGGGACCATGCCGCGAAACGCGGAATGAGCGTCCAGGCCTATGTGGTCCGGACGCTCGTTCGCGACGACTTCGACGAGCGCTTCAAGACGGCGGTCGACGAGACGGAGAAGTTCTACGGCGCCGCATGAGGCCCGTAGCCCTGAGCCCGTAGGTACGCCCGCAGGCCCGCACCGCCCCGCACGTACGCGCTCCGGGCCGCCTAGGTGAGGCCCAGGGCCGGCATCAGGTAGTAGAAGGCGAAGACCGCCGACACGGCGTACATCGCGACCGGCACCTCGCGCCCGCGCCCGGCCGCCAGCCGCAGCACGCAGAAGCTGACGAAGCCGATGCCGATGCCGTTCGTGATCGAGTACGTGAACGGCATCATCAGCATCGTCAGGAAGGCCGGGATCGCGATCGTGTAGTCGCTCCAGTCGATCGCCCTGACCGAGCCCGACAGGATCAGGAAGCCGACCGCGAGCAGCGCGGGCGTCGCCGCCTGCGACGGGACCATCGTGACCAGCGGGGTCAGGAAGAGCCCCGCCGCGAAGAGACCGCCGGTGACCATGTTGGCCAGACCGGTGCGCGCGCCCTCTCCGACCCCCGCCGTGGACTCCACGAAGCAGGTGGTGGCGGAGGAGGAGGTGCCGCCGCCCGCGGCGACGGCCAGACCGTCGACCAGCAGGACCTTGTTGACGCCCGGCAGGTTGCCCTTCGCGTCCGTCAGCTTCGCCTCGTCGCCGACCGCGAGGATCGTGCCCATCGCGTCGAAGAAGCAGGACAGCAGGACCGAGAAGACGAACAGGACACCCGTCAGGATCCCGACCTTCTCGAAGCCGCCGAACAGACTGACCTTGCCGAGCAGCCCGAAGTCGGGCATCGCGACCGGGTTGCCGGGCCACTCGGGGGTCGTCAGACCCCAGCTCTTCACGTCGGCGACCGCGTGGATGACCATCGCGACGGCGGTCATGACGACCATCGAGATCAGGATCGCGCCGGGCACCTTGCGGGTCATCAGGGCGAGCGTGAGCAGGACGCCGAGGACGAAGACCAGGACCGGCCAGCCGTTGAGGTGACCGCCGGTGCCGAGCTGGAGCGGGACGGTGGTGTGCGCGGCGTCCGGCATGCGGGAGACGAAGCCCGAGTCGACGAGGCCGATCAGCATGATGAACAGGCCGATGCCGATCGCGATGCCCTTGCGCAGCCCCAGCGGCACCGCGTTCATCACGCGCTCCCGCAGCCCCGTGGCGACCATCAGCATGACGATGACACCGGCGAGGACGACCATGCCCATCGCGTCCGGCCAGCTCATCCTGGGCGCGAGCTGGAGCGCCACGACGGTGTTCACGCCGAGGCCCGCCGCGAGCGCGATCGGGACGTTGCCGATGACGCCCATGAGGAGCGTGGAGAGGGCGGCGGTCAGGACGGTCGCGGTGACGAGCTGGCCGTTGTCGAGCTGGTGCCCGTACATGTCCTTGGCGCTGCCGAGGATGATCGGGTTCAGCACGATGATGTACGCCATCGCGAAGAAGGTGGCGAGACCGCCGCGCAGCTCGCGGGCGACCGTCGAACCCCGCTCGGTGATCTTGAAGAACCGGTCGAGTCCGTTGACCGGCCCCTGCGAGGGCGTCTGCTTCGGGGCGGGCGGCTGTTCGGCGGCGTCCACCGGGGAGCTGGCGGGGGGCATGCGTGACCTCACGGGGTGGAGCGACGGAAGGCGGGGAACCAGTCAGACTTGGATGTTCCGACGAACAGAATCAGTCAAACGACGGTTGTTTCAGTATGAATGCATAACTGGAAGATCGGTATCTCCGCGCGTAGACCCATGAGCCGACCGGCTCGACGGCCTTCCCGCGGCCCCTTTCCTCCTGCGGCCTACACTGAGCCGCATGGCGAAGTGGACTGCGAAGCACGAGGCACCCGAGCCCCTGGAGGGGCCCGTGGTCGGCACGATCACCGGTGGCACGATCATCTGGTTCGTGATCTTCCTCGCCCAGGCCGCCTTCTACGGCTGGTTCGCCGACCGCGACCTGCTCTGGTGGTACTGGACGCCGCTGGCCGGCGCCGGACTCGGCCTCATCGGCATCTGGTACGTGCGCGGACGTGACGCGGCACTGAAGCGGTTCGCGGCCCAGCAGGCGGCGGAGGCCGCCGGGCGAAGCACCCCCTCGGCCCCGTAGGGAGCCAGCCCCCTCGGCCCCGTGAGGTACGAGCCCCCTCGGCCCCGTAGGGAACGAGCCCCCTCGGCCCCGTGGGGACCACCTCTTCAACCCCGTAACCGACAAAAGTCCCCGCCGATGTACATCTTGCGGTCAAGTCGCGTCGTACCGAGGTCGGATCTTGTCTTCCCGTGGCCCTGAAATCCGGTCTTCGACGGGTGCGCCCGGACATCCGGTCGTACGGTCGGGTGCATGACGCACATTGACGCGGGCGCGGAGCTGGATCCCGTACACCCGGTGGAACCACCTGCCTCCGAAGGGCCCCTCGCGGTGCGCGCGGCCGGGCTGAGCGCGGCCGAGGTGGCGGAGCGGATCGCGCGGGGCGAGGTCAACGACGTTCCGGTCCGGAGTTCACGCTCGACGGCGGAGATCGTCCGGGGCAACGTCTTCACCCGCTTCAACGCGATCATCGGCGTGCTGTGGATCGTCATGCTGTCCGTCGCGCCGATCCAGGACAGCCTCTTCGGCTTCGTGATCATCGCGAACACCGGCATCGGCATCATCCAGGAGCTGCGCGCCAAGAAGACCCTCGACGGGCTCGCGGTGATCGGCGAGGCGAAACCGACGGTGCGGCGCGACGGGGTGGCCGCCGAGATCTCCACCTCCCAGATCGTGCTGGGCGACGTCATCGAGCTCGGTCCTGGCGACAAGGTCGTCGTCGACGGCGAGGTCGCCGAGGCCGACAGCCTCGAAGTCGACGAGTCACTGCTGACCGGCGAGGCCGACCCGGTCCTCAAGAAGCCGGGCGACGTCATGATGTCCGGCTCGTTCGTGGTCGCCGGAGGCGGCGCCTTCACCGCGACGAAGGTCGGCCGGGAGGCGTACGCGGCGCAGCTCGCGGAGGAGGCGTCCCGCTTCACCCTCGTCCACTCCGAGCTGCGCTCCGGCATCTCCACGATCCTCAAGTACGTGACGTGGATGATGATCCCGACGGCGATCGGGCTGATCATCAGCCAGATGGTCGTCAAGGAGAACGACTTCAAGAACTCCGTCGCCCGCACCGTCGGCGGCATCGTCCCGATGATCCCCGAGGGCCTGGTCCTGCTGACGTCCGTGGCCTTCGCCATCGGCGTCATCCGCCTCGGCCGCAAGCAGTGCCTGGTGCAGGAGCTGCCCGCGATCGAGGGTCTGGCCCGCGTCGACGTGGTCTGCCTCGACAAGACCGGCACCCTCACCGAGGGCGGCATGGACGTCACGGAGCTGCGGGCGCTCAACGGGACCGACGAGGCGTACGTACGACAGGTACTCGGCGCTCTCGGCGAGTCCGACCCGCGCCCCAACGCCAGCCTCCAGGCCATCAAGGACAAGTACCCGGACGAGGCCGAGTGGCGGGTCCTGGAATCCCTCCCCTTCTCCTCCGCACGGAAGTACAGCGGGGCCTCCTTCAGCGACGGCACGGGCGAGAACTCGACGTGGCTGCTCGGCGCCCCGGACGTGCTGCTGCCCTCCGGCGACCCGGCCCTCGCCGAGATCGACGGCCTGAACGCGCAGGGCCTGCGCGTCCTCCTCCTCGCGCGCACGACCGGCTCCGAGCTGACCGACCCGCAGGTGGGCGCGGGCGCCACCGCGACCGCCCTCGTGGTCCTGGAACAGCGGCTGCGGCCGGACGCGGGCGAGACCCTCGCCTACTTCGCCGACCAGGACGTGGCGGCCAAGGTGATCTCGGGCGACAACGCGGTGTCGGTCGGCGCGGTCGCCGGAAAGCTCGGCCTGCCGGGCGCCGAGAACACGATCGACGCTCGCCAACTCCCCACCGACCAGGCCGAAATGGCGGCCGTCCTCGACTCGAACGCGGTCTTCGGGCGGGTCACGCCGCAGCAGAAGCGGGACATGGTCGCGGCCCTCCAGTCGAAGGGTCACACGGTCGCCATGACGGGCGACGGCGTCAACGACGTCCTCGCCCTGAAGGACGCCGACATCGGCGTCTCGATGGGCTCGGGCTCGGAGGCGACGCGCGCCGTCGCACAGATCGTCCTGCTCAACAACAGCTTCGCCACCCTCCCGTCGGTGGTCGCCGAGGGCCGCCGCGTCATCGGCAACATCACGCGCGTGGCGACCCTCTTCCTCACGAAGACGGTCTACTCGGTCCTCCTCGCGATCATGGTGGTCTGCTCGCAGGTCGAGTACCCCTTCCTCCCCCGGCACCTGACCCTCCTCTCCACCCTCACGATCGGCATCCCCGCCTTCTTCCTGGCCCTCGCGCCCAACAAGGAGCGGGCCAAGCCGCACTTCGTACGGAGGGTGATGCGGTACGCGATCCCGAGCGGGACCATCGCGGCGGTCGCCACCTTCAGCACCTACCTGCTCGCCCGCTCCCACTACTCGGGCCCCGACGCACTCGCCGCCGAGACGAGCGCGGCGACGCTGACGCTCTTCCTGGTGTCGATGTGGGTCCTGGCGATCATCGCCAGGCCGTACACGTGGTGGCGGATCGCACTGGTGGCGACGATGGGCGCCGGATTCCTGCTGGTCCTGGCAGTGCCGTGGCTCCAGGACTTCTTCGCCCTCAAACTGATCGGCACGACGATGCCGTGGACGGCGGTCGGGATCGCGGTGGCGGCGGCAGTACTGCTGGAGGGCTCCTGGAGGTGGGTAGGCCGCAAATGGCCGGCCTAACCCCTTCCATCCGAACGGACACCTCCATCCGAACAAGCACCTTTCAGCCCACCCGACCACCTTTCAGCCCACCCGACCACCTTTAGCCCGTCGGGCATCTTTCAGCCCGTCCGGCACCCTTTCAGCCCGTCCGGCGTTTGAGGACGCGCGGCGCAGCCGTGCACCGGGCGCAGCCCGGGACCCCGGCCCCCACCGGCGCGAGCCGTGCCCCTTTTCCCGCCCCGCGGCGAGCGGTTTAGGGGAAGGGGCGGGGAGGGGCCATCCCGCGAAGCGGCCCACCGGCCCGCACCGGTGCACGTGCCGGAGCGAGGGTGGGGCTCCGCGTGGGGGGCCGCCCCCTTGCCCACCCGTCCCGCCCCCGGGGGGCGGCCCCGCTGCCCAAGGAGGCTGACGGTCGGGTAAGGAGGCTGGGGTCGGGTGCGGAGGGCTAGAGGGCTACGGGGCTAGACGGGGCCAGAGGGCCAGGGGCCAGGGGCTCGTGGCCAGGGGCTCGGGGCTCGGGGCTCGGGGCTCGGGGCTCGGGGCTCGGGGCTCGGGGCTCGGGGAACTGTGTGGTCGGCCACGACGTCCCTCAGTCGAACCACCGGTTCCGCGCCAGCTCCCCCACCCGCGTCGGATCCTCCAAAAGTGCCGCCACCTCGAACCGCCGCGGCCACTGCCCCGCCGACCACGCCAGCCCGGCGGCCACGCCCTCCAGCGTGGACGCGTGCAGGACCCCGTCCGGCGTCCCGCGCCAGTCCAGTTCCACGCCGCCCGCGAGCAGCTCCTCGTGTTCGAGGTAGGTCGCCGGGGTCCGCGACCCCAGCAGCTCCCGTACCGCCGCCGGAACCTCCCGTACGACGCCCTGCGAGCTCACCTCCGCCGGCACCGTCTCCCCCAGCCCCCGCACCTGGAACAGGTCCGCCAGCCGCGCAGCCCGCGAAGGCGCCACCGGCAGCAGGGCAAGGCCGCCGGTCAGCGGCAGCAGGTCCGGGGCGTCCACGACGAGCGCGTCGGCCGCGTCCACGACCTCCACCCGCCCGTCGACGACCGCGCGCAGCTCGTCCGGCAGCGTCACCTGCTCCGGATCCAGGTCCGCCAACGCCGTGTACAAGGCGTGCAGTTGGTGGTCGCCGACCTCGCTCTCCGGGTCCGCGAGGCGGCCGAGGAGCTCCGCCGCCCCGCCCGGCTCGGCGAGCAGCGAGGCCAGGGTCGTGCGTACGCCCAGCGCCCGCAGCACCTGCTCGTCCTCGAATCCGGTCGCGTCGGCCTCGTCGTACAGGCCCTCCAGGAGCGCGTCACCGCCCGCCGCCAGCAGGCCCGCCGGGCGGCGTCCGTCCAGGACCGGGTGGTCACGCAGCCACCACGCCGTGTACGGGCGTACGGACTGCGTCGTCCCGTCCGGCAGCAGCACCCGCACCTGCTGCGTCAGCGCGTCCCGCAGCGGCGGCTGCGCCAGCATGGCGAGGGCGAGGGGCCACTTGTCGTCGTCGACCAGGTCCAGGTCCCGTACGGCCACGATCTCCGTCGCCACCGGCGGCACCGGCGTGCGGGGCAGCTGGTCGACGAGGTCCTCGCACCACACGTCGACCGCGTCGAGCAGCCCCGCGTCGTCCGGCTCGGCGAAGTCGCCGTCGCGCGGTTCGAGCTCGTCGGGGTCGAGCACGACGTCCGTCGCCCGTACGAGAGCGAAGGTGGCCAGCACGCCCACGGCGGCGAGTACGGACTCGCCCCACTTGTCCGCGAAGTCCTGGTCGACCAGGGCGAGTTCGTCCTCGCGCATGACGCGGGCGAAGTCGGACCCCGGCACCACCAGCTCACCGGCCGGGGACAGCTCCCCGTCCTCGTCCGGCAGGGCCAGTGCGCCCAGCCACGGTTCGTCGCCCGGCGCCAGGTCCGCGTCCCGTACGAGGCCCAGGACCGTCTCGGTCAGCTCGTCCGCGTCGAGCGCGTCCTCGTCCCAGATGTCCGAACCGTCGAGCGAGCCCGCGACCGCCGTCCGCACCTGGGGAGTCGTCAGCACGGCGCGCGGCGTCGCGGGCAGCGCACCCAGCTTCTCCAGGAGCGGGTGCGCGGCCTCGGCGTGCGCCACCCGCAGCCCGAGCCTGGCGAGTTGCTCGGGGGCGGTGGTGTCCGGCAGCGGCAGGAGGACCTGGCGGGGGCCGACCGCCGTACGCCCGTTGGCGAGCGGCACCGGGAGCCCGGCGAGCCGGTCCGGGTCGACGCCGGCCAGCGACTCGTACAGCCGCCACCACCAGCCGGGAGCGCGCTCGGCGCCGCCGATGCGCTCGATGGCGTCCCCGAGCGGGAGTCGCCCCACTCCCAACGTCCGCAGTTCCGCCCGGCGTTCGAGCCCGGCGGGCAGCAGCGTCGGCAGCACCTCCGCCAGTACGCGTACGGTCTCGTCGCCCGCCCCCTCCACGACCTCCGCCTCGAACGGGCGCAGCGCGGGCTGTTCCTCGGTGGGCGCGGCGGGGAGGAGGAAGGGGATGCGGGGCAGCCGGGCGACGATCGCGGCGCGCAGCGCTCCGTCCAGCTCGCCCTTGCCCAGCGGCCCGGGGACGAGCGAGAGGGTCCCGGTGGACAGCGGCTCCCAGCCGCTCAGCAGTTCGGCGTACGCGTCGGCCGCCCGCTCCACGAGGAAGTCGGTGAGCGGCCCTGGCGCGGGGTGCCGGCGGGTGGTGTCCAGCGGCAGCGAGGCGATGAGCAGCGCGGGCACGCCCAGCGGCTCGTCGGTCGGCGTCGGCGCGTGCACGACGCGTGCGGTGCGCGGCGGCAGCGGGGAGCCGTCGTCGTCGACGGGGACGGCCCAGGTGAGGGACCAGTGCGGGCGCAGGCGCTCCTCGACGGGGCGGTCCGCGAGGAGTTCGCGGGTGAGGGCGCCGGACGCGGTGGCCGTGCGCCAGCGGGTCGTGCCGTGCGCGTCCTCGGCCCCGCTGCCCCTGTGGTGGCTGTCCTCGATGTGGACGTACGCCCCGTGCACCGACCGCGACAGCGTCCGTACCGTCTCGGGCGTCTCGACGACGACCTCGCTCAGTCCCGGCAGCGTCAGCAGCAGCGCGTCGTCGATCGCGGCGAGCAGGTGCTCGACCAGCGCCACGGCCGCCGGGTCGCGCAGCGGGAGCACGACGACCGTGTCGTACCCCTCGGGCGCGGTCCCCTCGGCGGGCAACGGAAGCCGCAGCAGCGGCACATGGCCGTCGCGGCGGCGGAGTTCGTCGTCGAGGCCGGGGCTGCGGAGCGCGGACTCCTGTGCCATCCCGCGCGCCTCGGCGAGCGACCAGCGCACACCTCCGTGCCGGCCGAGCACGGCGGGCTCGTCGCTCACCGCGAGCACGGCGGCGAACCCGACCCCGAAGCGGCCGACGGCTCCGGCGGTGTCCTCACGCTTGGCGGAGGCCCGCAGCGTGCTGAGCGACTGCGCGCCGGCGGCGTCCAGCGGTGCACCGGTGTTCGCGGCGGCGAGCACCGCGGGCCCGTCGGCGGTGGCCGGGTGCAGGGTCAGCCGCAGCCGCCCGGCCGCTCCCGCGCGCCCCGCCGCGTCGGCGGCGTTCTGCGCCAGCTCCACGACGAGCCGGTCCCGGTAGCCGCCGAGTGCGAGGTCCTCCTCCGCGTTGGCGTCCTCGCGGAAACGGGCCGGGGTCGCGGTCCAGGCGTCCAGCACACCGCGCCGCAGCCGTGCGCTGCCGAACGGGTCGCCGGGGTCGCCCTCGTCGGCCCCGGTGGTGTCCGTCTCCGATGCGCTCACGGTGGTGCTCCTCTGTCGTGGTCTGCGGCGTGCAAGGTACCGCGCGGCTGACCATTGCCCCTGCCCGGTGAGCGGCCGGACAGTCCCGTTTGGGGGCGCGGGGAACTGCGCGACCAGCCACGGACGCACTCGCACACGGAAAACCCTGCCCGGACGGGCAACCCCTGTCCCGGGCGAAGCCCGGAGGGGGAAGGGGGCGCCCCCCCTTCGGAGGAGCCAGGGTCAGGAGTGGCCCAGGTCCTCCGAGTCGGGGTCGGACACCACGGCCACCGACCCACCCTCCGGATCCGGCCTCAGCGGAAAAGCATCCACCGCCATCGAATCGTGCACCGGCCCCGTCGGCTTCGGCGTCTTCGGCATCACGGCCGCCTCCGAGTGGCCGCCGCAGCCGTACGAGAGCGAGACGACATGGCCGTCCGCCGGGCCGAATTCGTTGGCGCAGATGCCGAAGGCCTGGCCGAGCGAGCCGGAGACCGGGATGAGGAACGCGCAGGAGACACAGGTGGCGGGGGCCGCTTGCGCCATCGGGGTCTTCTGGCCGTACTCCTCGTCCCAGCGGTCGGCCGCCAGGTGGAGGCCGTAGCGGGACAGGACGCGGGCCCGGCGCATGCCGAGCTCCTCCGCGACGGACGTGATGGACCCGCGTACGGGCACGGATGCGACCGGAGCGGTCAGTTCCGCGTCCTCGGCGTCCACCACCTCGGCGAGGGCCTGGGACTCCATCTCCTCGGAGAGGAGCGAGTTCGGCGGCGGTGCGTCCTCACCGGTCCAGCCGGGCTCCAGACGCAGGTCCTCCGCCTCCGTGGGGAGGAGGTCGCCGGGGCCCATGTCGCCGGGGCGCAGCCGCTCGCTCCACGGCACCCACTCGGGGGCCTGGAGGGAGTCGGGGCCCGGCAGCAGGACCGTCTCGTCGAGGGTGACGAACTTCGCGCGGGACGCGCGGGCCACCGTGACGGCCCAGCGCCAGCCGCGGTAGCCGGGCTCCTTGGCCTCGAAGAGGTGGGTGACCACCCGGTCGCCCTCGGAGAAGAGAGTGAGGTGCTCGCCGACCACCCCGGGGAAGGCGGCCTCCTCGGCGGCCTCGCGCGCGAGGTCGACCGCTTCGGCGCACAGACGGTCAGGGGTACGGCTTCTCGTCGTCGCAGCACTCACAGGTTTCGCTTCTCTCCTACGCCGTATCACGGGTGCGCCTGCCGAGGAGCGATGCAGATGGATGTACGAGCTGCGGGCGGAGCGGACCATGGGGCCGCGTCGACGTCCGCGCCCGACCTACCTACTGCCTCGGGCACACCTTCCGCCATCCATTCTGCGGGATCGCTGAGAGGCGCGCGGCCGAGGACAACCGCCGGTGGCGCGCTACGCACGCTACCCCCTCCGCCGCCCCCATCCCACCTGCGCGTCCGAATCCTGGTTCGGGTCGGGCGGTGCCCGCGCGTCTTTGGGGCAGTATGGCGGGGTGACCAGCGCACGTTCGACGTCACGCTCGTACGTCCCAACTGGGCCGCTGCGCAAGGCGGGCCGGGCGGTCGGCCGCGCCCTCCACCTGCCGTTCACCGGTACGGCGCGGGGCATCCGGCGCGCCACGCACGCGCACGGCGCGGGTGAGTCGGGGCTCGGAAAGCTCATCGAACTGCACGCCGTCAACGGCGCGGGCGACGTATTGATCACAATCGCACTCGCCTCGACGGTTTTCTTTTCCGTACCGACCGACGAGGCGCGCGGACGTGTCGCGCTCTATCTGGCGATCACGATGGCGCCCTTCACCCTGCTGGCCCCGGTGATCGGCCCGCTGCTGGACCGGCTGCCGCACGGGCGGCGGGCCGCGATGGCGGGCGCGATGCTGGCGCGGGCGGTGCTGGCGCTGGCCATGTCGGGGGCGGTGGCGACGGGCGGCATCGAGCTGTACCCGGCGGCGCTGGGCGTACTGGTGGCCTCGAAGGCGTACGGAGTGGTCCGGAGCGCGGTCGTGCCGAGACTGCTGCCACCACGCTTCTCGCTGGTCAAGGCGAACTCGCGGGTGACGCTCGCGGGCCTGCTCGCGACGGGGGCCGCCGCGCCGATCGGGGCGGCGCTCCAGCGCGTCGGTCCTGCCTGGCCGCTGTACGGGGCCTTCCTCGTCTTCGTGGCCGGCACCTTCCTCGCCTTCTCCATGCCCGGAAAGGTGGACTCCGCGAAGGGTGAACGGCGCGCCCATCTGGCCGCCGAACACCCGGGAGAGGCACAGACGAAGACGGGGCTGCGGGACGTGGGCCCCTCCGTCATCCACGCCCTCCAGGCGAACGCGGCACTGCGCGCGCTCTCCGGCTTCCTGATCTTCTTCCTCGCCTTCCTGCTGCGGCAGCACCCGCTGGGCGGGCAGAGCGCGGCGGTCTCCCTCGGAATCGTCGGCGTCGCGGCGGGCCTCGGGAACGCGGTGGGCACGGCGGTCGGCGCCTGGCTGAAGTCACGGGCCCCCGAACTGATCATCGCGACGGTCCTCGGCATCGCGCTGGGGGTTTCGGCGCTGACGGCGGTGTTCTTCAGCGGGGTGCTGGTGGCGGCGCTGGGCGCGACGGCCGGACTCTGCCAGGCCCTGGGCAAACTGTCACTCGATGCGCTGATCCAGCGCGACGTGCCGGAGGCGGTCCGGAACTCGGCGTTCGCCAGGTCCGAGACGTTGCTCCAGGTGGCCTGGGTGGTGGGAGGCGCGATCGGCATCCTGCTGCCGCTGGTGGCCTGGCTGGGAATGAGCGTGGGCGCGGGCCTGGTGGCGCTCGGCGTGCTGGTGTCCGTACGGGGCCTGCTGGGCGCGGGCCGCAAGAGGGTGGCGCTGCGGTAGGGGGTATCCAGCCCGTCCGGTGCTTGAGGACGCGCGGACGCAGTCCGTGCACGGGGCGCAGCCCCGGACCCCAGCCCCCACGGCGGTGAACGTGAACCCGTCCGCCCCGCCCGGAGGGCCCCGGCGCAGCCGGATGCCATCCGGGCGATAGCCTTCGCGCATGACCGTTGCGTTGTTCTCGGGCAAGGCCCGCCGTACCGCTGCCGCCCTCGGCGTTGTCTCCGCCGGGCTGCTCGTCCTCTCCGCCTGCGACAAGCCGACCCCGCGTGCCACCCTCACGGTCGGCTCGGACTCGGTGAACTCCGAGGCCGCCTGCTACGCCCACGGCGATGCGGGCATCAGCGAGAAGGAGACCCCGGGCTGCCTGAACAAGAAGCCCGCCAAGTCCATCAAGGTCTCCATGGAGGACAAGGTCCGCCTGGGCGTCGACCCCGAGGTCGCCGAGAACGGCTGGACCGTCTTCATCAACGGCCAGCCCGCCGAGCAGGAGCCGTTCAAGAAGACGTACCGCTCCATCCCGGGCAACGCGTTCTTCAGCAGCGGCCAGCAGGGCTCCCCGCCGGCCAAGGAGGCGACGGTCAGCATCGTCGAGACCGGCGGCAAGAAGCTCATCGGCGTGTGGAGCTTCAAGCTGGAGAAGGCTTCCTGAATCCCGTGATCCCCGTGAACGTCCTCGTCGTGACCGCGGTCCCCGCTGAGCGGGACGCGGTCACGCGTGCGTTCGGGGGCCGCGACGTGATCTGCGACGTGATCTCCGGCGGCGTCGGCCCCGCCGCGGCCGCCGCGTCCACCGCCCGGGCCCTGGCCACCGCGCCCGCCTCCGCCCCGTACGACCTGGTGATCTCCGCCGGGATCGGCGGCGGGTTCGCGGACGTCGCGCCGATCGGCTCCGTCGTCGTCGCCGATGCGATCGTCGCCGCCGATCTCGGGGCCGAGACGCCGCAGGGGTACGTATCCGTCACCGGGCTCGGCTTCGGGAC
>NZ_JBSGZD010000079.1:0-29064 GCF_053610825.1 Streptomyces sp. NPDC054863
CCGCGACGGCACCTTCTACGACCCCCAACCCGCCCCAACCCCTTGACCAAAGTCATAGGGGCACCCCCCCCGGCTGCCGGGCAGGCCGGCGACGAGGACGGTGGCGTTGTCCGCCTGCTCGGGCGCCCACCGGGCTGCCAGGCCCAGGGCGGCCCGTACCGCACAGAGGCCCCCGCGCCCGGGTCCTGGAGGTACGCGCGGGCGTCCCCGCACCAGGTGAGCGTGACCGGCTTGCCAGGCGCCACGACGGCCAGGACCGCGACCGCCCCCACATCCGGGGCGCCCGGGCGCTGAGCTTCGGCCGCGCACCACCGGAACAGCGCCCGCAGGGCTCCGTACGGTGTCCCCGCCCCGCCGCGTTCCGCCCCGTACCTGGGCACTGGCCCAGAACACCTTGCCGATGCCCCACGGACTGCTGAAGCCGTCGAGCCACCGGTCGGTGAGCATCCGCTTGCGAGGGGGTGGGTGCGGCCGGGCGCTTCGGTGTGCCGGGCCGCACCCGTGGTCACAGAGAGCGTGTCAGGCGCTCGGTGAGCAGCCTGGTGAAGCGGGCCGGGTCGGGCAGATCGCCCCCGTCGGCGAGCAGTGCGCTGCCGTAGATCAGCTCGGCGATCTCCGCCAGCGCGGGGTCGTTGGCGTCCGCGTCGTGTGCCGTGCGCAAGGCGGCGACGAGCGGGTGTGCGGGGTTGAGTTCCAGGATCCGCTTGACGGTGGGGAGTTGCTGTCCCATCGCCCGGTACATCTTCTCCAGGGTCGGCGTCACGTCGTGGGCGTCGCCGACGATGCACGCGGCCGAGGTCGTCAGGCGTGACGAGAGACGGACCTGCTTGACCTGCTCGGAGAGAGTGGTCGTCAGCCACGGCAGCAGGGCGGCGAAGTCCTGCTCGCGCTGGGCCTTCTCGGCGTCGGTTGCCTGGTCTCCGGCGGCGGACTCGTCGAGGTCGACCTGGCCCTTGGCGATGGACTGCAGTCGGTGGCCGTCGAAGGCCGGTACCTGGTCCGCCCACACCTCGTCGATGGGGTCGGTGAGGATCAGGACCTCGTATCCCTTGGCGGCGAAGGCTTCCATGTGCGGGGAGTTCTCCACCATGGCGCGGGTCTCGCCGGTCAGGTAGTAGATGGTGTCCTGGCCGTCCTTCATCCGCCCCACGTACTCGCGCAGCGTGGTGGTTTTCTCCGGGTCGTGCGTGGAGGCGGCCGACACCAGCCCAAGCAGGGCCTCGGTGTTGTCCGTGTCCTCGACCAGGCCCTCCTTCAGCGCCCGGCCGAACTGCTCCCACACCTTCGTGTAGCGCTCGGCGTCCTTGGACTGCATGTCCTTGAGGGCGCCGAGGACCTTCTTGATCAGGCGCCGGCGGACGCCGCGGATCTGGCGGTCGTGCTGGAGGATTTCGCGGGAGACGTTCAACGACAGGTCGTGGGCGTCCACGACACCCTTGACGAAGCGCAGGTAGTTGGGCATGAGCGCTTCGCAGTCGTCCATGATGAACACGCGCTTGACGTACAGCTGCACGCCGCGCTTGGTCTCACGGGAGAACAGGTCGAAGGGCGCCTGCGAGGGGATGAACAGCAGCGCCTCGTACTCGAAGGTGCCTTCGGCGCGCATGTGGACGGTCTCGGCCGGGTCGAGCCAGTCGTGGCTGATCTGCTTGTAGAACTCGTTGTACTCGTCCTGTGTCACCTCGGCGCGCGACCTGGCCCACAGGGCCTTCATCGAGTTGAGGGTGTCGGCGTCGGGGGTGGTGGAGCCGTCGGCGTCGGTGTGCTCGGTGGCCATGCGGATGGGCCAGCGGATGAAGTCGGAGTACTGCTTGACGATCTGGCGGATCTTCCCCTCGGAGAGGTAGTCCGCGAGCCCGTCCTCGCTGTCGGCGGGCTTGAGGTGCAGGGTGACCGAGGTGCCCACGGGCAGGTTGTCGACGGCTTGGAGGGTGTAGGCGCCCTCGCCGTCGGACTCCCACTGGGTGCCGGAGTCGGTGCCGGCCCGCCGGGTACGCAGGGTGACCTTGTCGGCGACCATGAATGCCGAGTAGAAGCCGACGCCGAACTGCCCGATCAGGTTCTCGGCGGTGCTGGCGTCCTTGGACTCCTTGAGCTTCTCCAGCAGGCCGGCGGTGCCGGACTTGGCGATCGTGCCGATCAGCTCCACGAGATCGTCCCGGCTCATGCCGATCCCGTTGTCACGGACGGTCAGCGTGCGGGCGTCCTTGTCGACCTCCAGGAAGATGTGCAGGTCGGTGGTCTCGGCGAGGTCGGAGTCGGTCAGCGATTCCAGCCGCAGTTTGTCCAGTGCATCGGAGGCATTCGAGATCAGCTCGCGCAGGAAGATGTCCTTGTTCGAGTAGATCGAGTGAATCACCAGCCGGAGCAACTGGCGGGTCTCGGCCTGGAATTCCAGCGTTTCGACACTGCTGGCCATGTGGGGCCCTTTCTGTGGAACGTCATGAACGGACGGGTCTCGGGCCGGGACGCATCAGTGCTCGCCGTCGGCACGGTTCGCGGCAGGCCGGAACGCACCTGCCTACGGGTGGGGGAGTCAAGCCTCGTCGGACGCCGTGGCCCTGAGCCGGTCCTGAAGGGTGTCCAGGCATTCGACGAGGTCGGTGTGGTGGGCATGGAGGTAGGGGCGCATGCCGGTCAGGGGGGAGATGAGCTCGGCGGCGTCGGTGGCTCCGAGGGCGGCATGCAGGGCGGTCTGCGCCGAGCGCGCCTCGGGTGCGAGGTGGGTGAGCGCGGTGATCTGTCCGGCGAGTCGGCGCAGGTCGGCGGCGTGGGCGCGGGCCCAGGCGGCGGTGGCGCGCTCGGCGGCCCGGGCTTGGCGGGTGGCCGTCACCCGCTGCTCCCCGGTGGTGCCGACGGTGCCGGGGCGGCCGCGCAGATAGCGCCGTTCGGCGGCTTGGCGGCTGGCGACGCCGAGCGGGGGTGCGAGGTCGGCCCAACTGGCGCCCGCGTCGCGGGCGGTTTCGATCAGACCGGTCTCCCAGCCGGCGAGCTCCTCACGCACCTGCCGCAGCAGCGACAGGGAGGCCAACGCCTGCTCAGGACCCGGTCCGGCGGCGTCGGGGGTCTCGTGGTGGGCCTCGCGCAGCGCGTTGTCCATGGCGGCAAGGGCCGCCGAGGCGGCGAGGAAGGACGCCGGGCCGTGGGCGTCGGTACTGGTCGTGGACGGCTGGTCGGCTGCGGTCACGAGCACCTCCCTCAATTGGTCATCGGGCTGATGACGTCATCATTGTCATCCATTGGACGACATGTTACAACGGTGTCAGTGCAGCGCATTGGCAGCAACTGCCCGAACCTGCTGGAGGTGTTTCACGATGTTGATGCGCACCGACCCCTTCCGTGAGCTGGACCGGATGGCGCGGCATCTGAGGGGCCCGGACACCTGGTCAAAGCCACCGGCGATGCCGATGGACGCCTACCGCGAGGGTGATGCGTACGTGGTGGCCCTCGACATCCCCGGCGTGACCGCGGACGCGATCGACATCGACGTCGAACGGAACATGCTGACCGTCAAGGCCGAGCGAGGGCCGGTGGCGACGACCGATGACGCGAAGGTGGAGCTGTCCGAGCGGCCACTGGGTGTCTCCTCGCGCCAGATCGTTCTCGCCGACACCCTGGACACCGAGCACATCCAGGCCGACTACGACGCCGGTGTGCTCACCCTGCGCATTCCGATCGCCGAGCGCGCCAAGCCCCGCAAGATCTCCGTCGGCGTCGGATCCGGCCGCAAGGAGATCTCCGGCTGACACCGGTCCGGATCGGTGCGGAGGACGGACACCTGAGCTCCACCTTTCCGCTCCCCGCTCCCCGCGCCCCCGTGGACAGCCCGACGACGAAAGGGACGGCGGCCGATGACCTTGCGACACGAAGCGTTCCTCGACCACGTGAAGCAACGCGGTGAATACGGGACAGCGGGGGAAGCCGAGCGTGCGGCCCGAGTGGTACTGGCCCTGCTCGGCGCCCATCTGGTCGGTGAAGTCCGCGCCCAGCTCGCGGCACGCCTGCCGGAGGGCTTCGCCCTGATCCTGCTCAACCCGCTGCAGAGCGCCGAGCCGCTGCCCCCGGAGCGGTTCGTCCGCGCGACCGCCGCGTGGATCGAGGGCGCCACCGAGCAGACCGCGATCTGGGACGTCAGCGCCGTGCTGTCCACCGTCGCCGACACGGTGGACGAGGACCTGCTGGAGCAGATCCTGTTCCAACTCCCCGTCGGCTACGACCTCCTCTTCGGCCGACCCCAGCCCACCTGACCAAGACCGGGGCGCCGTACCGCCCCCATGACTCCGTGAAAGGCATTCACCGCAGTGATCTCCGACGCACGCGTACCGCTTGAACACCAGCAGTCGTATTCGACGGCGTACGAGCAGATGCTGGACAAGGTCCGCTACGAGGGCGCCTATCCCACCCGTGAGCGGGCCGACGAGGCCGTCCGCCTGGTCCTCGCGGGGCTCGGGCGTCAACTGACCGGTGACGAACGCGTCGACCTGGCCCGCTGCCTGCCCCTGGAGGCCGCACGCGTGCTGACCGCGCAGATCCCCGACATCCAGCCGCTGACCGGATGGGCCTTCGTCAAGGACCTCGCCGCCCGCTCCGGCGCCTCCCTGGCCACCACGCGCTGGGACACCGGCTCCGTCTTCGCCGCCGTCACGGCACACACCGGGCCCGGCCTGATCACCCGCATCCTCCACCAGCTCCCCGCCGGCTGGGCCCTTCTCTTCGGCCAGGCAGAACTCACTCCCGCCGCCGTTGCCGTGGGGCGCACCCGCTGACCGGCCTCCGGGACGGGGACACGGGGACGCCGCACCTCCGGTGAACGCGTTCGTCCGCGTCCGCTCACGCACCTGCCGGGTGCAGCCGATCCGGCCCGTCAGGACATACGACCGCACCCCGTATGCGACCGGTCGGGCTCGTCGGCCCCGAAGACGCCACGCTGCGGGGCCGACTTCGCAGCGTGGCGTCGAACGGTTCGGACACGGGTGGACGGCGACAGGCTCCCGGGCAGCCGTTATGCGGCCGTGCAGCTGACCTTCACCGGAGCAGCAGCCGCGTGCCGGTTGCCCGAGGTCTTGCCGCGGTTGTCGAGAACTATCGAGATCTTGCCCGCGCTCATGGGAAAGGTGCCCGCCGACACCCACTGGCCCAGGTGGGCCGTCTGGTTGATCTCGAAGGTGCCGACCTTGGTGCTCGACTTGGGGACGAAGGCGCGGTGAACGGTGTAGTGGGCCGGGTTGCCGCCGACGTAACTGATGTCCTTGACGTTCGGGACGTAGACGGAGACGGCGCACTTCCCCGTCTCCACCGAGCCGGTGGAGAACTTCCACTGGGCGAAGACGCCGTTGGACTTCGAGGTGCTGTTGGACAGGGGGAGGCTGTAGTAGAAGCCGCTGCACCCGTAAGCGGTCTGGCTGCCCCTGCTGCCGCGCCAGCCCTTGTTGCTGTCGCGGTACTGATCCGACGTGGCGAAACCGGGAGTGTCGCAGCCGGGGCCTACGAGGTGGTTGTACGTGGCCGGGGCGGGTTTCCGGGCGTTCGTCTTCGTGCTGTCGGCGGGCTTGTCCGCACCGTCTTGACCGGCCGGGACGCCCGGCTGGACCGGAGTGCCCGGGGCGGGCCGGCCGTTCTTCTCGGCCGGGACGGGCTCGGTGCCCTTTTCCGCAGGGGTGGTGCCGGGACCGGTCTTGGCTTCGATGCCCGTTCCGGTGGAGGACCCGCCGCCCTCGTGCAGACCGCCGCCCTGGCCGGTGCTGCGCTCTGCCGTGTTCCCTCCCGGCTTGGCGTTGGCGGTGCCGGGGACGTTTTCGCCGGGTGCGTTCTGCTGCCCGGGAACGAGGCCGGGGCCCGTGCCGTCCGGGTTCATCCGGCTGCCTTGGGGGGCCTCGGCGGAGACCGGACCGGTCTTGTCGTCCGACCCGGAGAGACCGGAGATCAGGAACGGCACACCGACCAGCAGCAGCCCGCCGGCCAACGCCGCGGCGATCATCGGCTTGCCCGGTCGGCCGAGGGGGAGACCGGAGGGGCGGCGGGGGATGGTCGCCGTGGCGGTCCGGCCGGTGGAAGTGGAGGTGGCGGCGGATGCAGCGAGGGCCGTGGTGGGGGAGGTGGCGGTCCCCGCGGCGGCCTCGGTCTTCTCGCCGGACGCCTTCTTCGCTTCGGTCCCCGTCCCGGTCTCGGGCGCAGCCTTGCTCCCCTCGGGCTTCGCCGTGGCCTCCTTGCCGGATTCCCCGCTCCCCTCGGACGCAGTGGTGGCGGAGGTGGTGGGGGAGGAGGAAGTGGGGACTGCGGCGGTGGCGGTGGCGGCGGGCGCCGTCGCGGATGTCGCTGCGGCCTTCCGGCCCTTGACGGGCTTCTGCTTGGCCGCAGTCTTCTCCGGCGTTGCCTTTTCCGGTCCGGACTTTTCCGGTCCGGACTTCTCCGGGAAGAGGCCGGCGGACGGCTCCTCGGCGAGTGCCGCCAGTTCTGTCGCGCGGGGGACCGATGAGCTGGGGGTACCGGACGTCGCTCCGGCCGAAGCCGACTCGCTGGTTGCCATGACGGAACCTCTCTGGAGAGCAGGTGGGGAAGAGGGGGAAGGGGAGCAGGACGTAGGAAAGGGAGTGAGACGGGGCGAGCTCAGCCGTGGGTGCTGCTGGCCGGATTGATCGGCAGGGAAGGGAAGGGCCCGGTGCAGCGCGCGGGCCACGGTGTGCGCGGCGCCGCACCATTGCGGCAGGCCGCCGCATCCAACCGGGCGACCGCATCGTCGGACGGCGCCCTGAACTCCGCCGTCCCGGGCGGTACTTCGGCCAGGAGTACCCGGGCCGGCAGCTCCCCGTCCGCCTCGTGCCTGGCCAGTACGCAGAATTCGCTCCCTGCCGCGAAGAGCGCCGTGGCACTGTTGCCGCCCGGACCCGCCAGGGTCGACGTCCGGCGTGCGGTCATGGGCCGGATGACGTACCGGACGTGCTCGTCCGTCGGCAGCGGCGCACCCTTCTGCTCCAGGTGCACGACGTCGAGCGGAGCGTCGCAGTACAGGAACGCTCCCGGAAGAACGTCCTCCGCGATCTCCGGCCCCGGTACGGCCCGCATCAGTGTGCCCCGCAGTGCGGGCAGCCTGCGCAGTCCGGAAGCGAGACAGGCGGCGTACGCGGCCAGTTCGCCGCCCCCCGGACCTGTTTCGCTCGCCCCGGCCGACTCGGCGGCGAGCGCGAGCGCTCCGAAGCGGCCGTCCGGGGGCGACGCCAGATAGAGGTGTACGGCGATCAGGTCGGCCCGCGCGGCGGCCTCGCCAGGACCGCGCAGCGCGGGCAGCCGGATGAGTGCCTGGTTCACCGGCCCGGTGTGCTCCTCCCAGACCGTCGACGCCAGCTTCCGGAACGCGGCACGGTCGCCGTCGCTGCTGAAGCCGGTGGCGCCGGCAGTACCCGGAGTCGCGACGGTACGACGTGACGCGGCGGGCCGTGCCCCGGAAGCGGAGGACGCCGGGGCCTTCCTGGCCGCAGGGGTCTGTGTCGCCGGAGCTGGTGCTGAGGTGGGCGGAGGGGTGGCCGGAGGGGTGGCTTGAGGGGTGGTGGATGAGGCGGAGGGGGCGAGTGGGAGCGCGCTGGACTCCGTCCCACCTGTGGCGGCCGTGGCAGCCTTGACGGCCGGGACAGTGGCCTCGGCGTGGGCCGATGAGGCTGTCCTCTCCGGGGCCCCCGTCGAGGACATCGAAGCGAGCGCGCCGGGCCTGACGGGTGCGCCCAGCGAGCCGCCGGGCATTCCTGGCAGGGTGGGTGCCTCGGGCGCCTCAGACATCCCGGGAGCCTTGGACGCGCCGGTTTCGGCTGTCGTGCCGGGTGCGGGTGCGGGTGCGGGTGCGGGTGCGGGTGGGAGGGTGAGGGTGGGTTCTGCCTCCGCCGAACCTGCCGTTTCCGCCGGTGAGTGGGCCCCCGTCGCACGGGTGCCCGCCGCGAACGTCAGTTCGTTCCGTACGGCGAAACGGCGCAGCGCGCCCAGGGTCTCGGGGCTCGCTCCGGCCGGCGCGGTGAGCTCCGCGTATTCCCGTACCTGCCCGTCCAGTTCAGGCAGCAGCGCGGCGAGCGACTTCAGCAGTCGGCCCCGGGCCCTGTCGTCCTGGCCCGTCTCCTCGACCTCGATACGAGCCGCCCTCGCCTCGGCGGGCCGCTCGCGGACCTCGTCCGGCGGTACGGCCGAGCCGCCCACCCACAGCCCCGCCCGCACCGCGACCACGTACGCCCCTTCCGGCATCAGCAGCGTGCCGGGTTCGGGCGCCGGGCTGCCCACGGATTCCGGCAGCCGCCAGTGTGCCGGCCGTGGGGCGGGGCGGTGACCGTCGAGCTCGGCAGGCGCACACACCACGGCGGTCAGCAGGGCGGGCCAAGTGCACTCGCCCCCTGGTGAGTTCAGCCGTACGACCTCGGAGTGCGACACCCCGCCCTCACCGGGGGAACCCGGCGCCGCACCGGGCAGGGCAAGAGGCAGTCCCGTGCACACTTCCACCTCCGTACCCAGCAGATCGGCCACGGCCGCTGCGACGGGCAGCAGATCGTGCCCGTCACCGGGCGCGAGCCGAACCGACCGGCGCTGCTCGGCGGGCAGCCCCGCGAGCAGCGTCGCCAGATCCTCGGCCAGGGCCTCCTGCTCCATTCCTGCGGAACTCACCAGCACCGTCAGCCGTTCAGGATGTACGGACAGCGCGAACGCCAGCTCCCCCGGGCGCGGCGCGGGTGTTCCGGCAGGCCGCAGCAGCAGGCCCGCCGGGATCTGCTGCACGGTGCAGCCACCCACCTCACCGAGTGGCACCCGGGCCAGTGCCCGCTGCCAGCGCGGCGCGGGTATGCGTGCGCCCAGCGCCTCGGGTTCGGTGCCGGGAGCGAACCGCCACCAGCCGCCCGCCCGGGTGGCCGGTTCGGTGACGTACAGGCCGCCGCCCGGCACGAGGACGGCCGCCGCGTCCGGCGCTTCGAGCTCCAAGTCCCACGCATCCGAAAGCCGTTGGGCGAGCGGGGTGCGCCCGGCGGCCGGAGCCGCCGCGCCCGACATCACCAGACGTGCGGCCAGGCACGCCGTGTCGCTGCTCAGCCGGGCGATCAGCGAACCCAGCTCCTCGCCCAGGTTCCCGGCCGCCTCGGCGGCCACGTCGACGACGACCACCGGCCGTCCGGGCTCGGCGGGCAGTGCGCGGGCCAGCTCGGCGACCGAGGTGCGACGGTCGGCCGATGAGCGCAGCAGATACCTTTCACCGTCCTCCTCCAGGACGGTGTACGGAGCCGATCCGGCGTGTGTGGCCGGGTCAGGGACCGCCGCCGGGGCCGCTGCTGTCGAGGTACGGCGGCCGAGCCACCGGGGGAGTCGCGAAGTCCTCTCCGTCATCAGGTGCTCTCCCGACGAACGCGACTGCTGAGCTGCACTGATCCTCCATCAACCACCATGTCAGGATGTGGCGTTGACCATAGCTTCCGTGAGTTCATGTGGTGCCTTCGGGGCTGGTGGTACGGGTGGGGCAAGTGGGGTGGAGGCATGGTCGAGGTCATCGGGACCCCTCCCCGTCGCCGGTCACGTCGTTGCCCAGCAGGATGTTGGTGGCGTTCAGGCTCAAGGCGGAGGGGCTCTTGGCCGCAGGCTCGTCGGGGCCGAACCTGGCCCGCCACCCGCCCAGCAGCCGCGGCGGCTGCGGTGGGACCGGCCTCCCCCAGGCGTCGGTGTCGGGGGACTTCTCGGAGGCGATCTCCCAGGTGAGCACGAGATGCCGGTGGGCGGGGCCGCCGCCGGACACCACGTGCGTGGCACCGCTCGGATCGGTGAGGTGGATGTCCATGCCGAGCGCGGTGGCGTACTGGCCCAGGAGGTACAGCGCGGCGGCGTCCAGGGTGAAGGTGTGGCCCGACTCCGGGTCGCGGTACGCGGAGAACGGCACGGAGGTCCCGGTCACCGCCCCCGTGTCCGTACTGACGGAATCGGTGCTCGGGTGGATCCGTCCGGTGGCCATCCTGACGAAGAAGTCCCCGGCCTGCATGCCTGCTGCCAGTGCACCGTCGGCCATGTCCCTCAGATGCCCGAGATCTGCGCGCCCCTCGGTCGCCGAAACGGGTGAATTCGCTCTGGTGTAGAGGCTGTTGAGCATGGTGTACAGAGCTGTCTCGCCGGGCGGGCGGTTCGGCACGGTGATCGAATCAAGAGCGGTGAAGAGCGAACCGGGCTGATTCCTGAGCGTGTCCGGGGGTACGTGGTCCGGACCGAAAGCGGTCAGGTACTCGCGAGCGAACAGGCGGAGTTTCTCCAGCAGCTTGTACTCGTCGGGGCTCAGGGCGAGCGCCTCCGTGAGAAGAACCACCTGACTGGGACTGATGCCCGCGTGCAGGTCCGAGGTGTCGTTGAGGGTGACACCGGCCGGCACCTCCTCGGGGACCTTCGAAGAGATCGCCTTGTTCACCGGCAGCCCGAATCCGAGCTGCGGGTCCTCCTTGTTCGCGGAACTCCTGACGTACTCCGGCCTGTCCGAGTGAGGTACGACGTTCCTTGCCCGGTACGAGTCAGGAACGGGATTCTCGGCACTGTTCGGGTGACGCACGGGCCAGAGCGCATTGCGGGTGCTCACCGTGGGTGCCGGGGAGGAGACGCCGCTCGAATCGGCGGAGGAGAGCGGTACGTTGACGGTCTCCTGCGCGTGGTAGCTGGAATCCAGCCAGCGGTCGCGGAACTTGGGCATGCTCAGTTCTTTGCGTGCTGCCGGATTCGCTCGTGCCTCGGGGCCGGTGTTGAACATCTGGTTGAAGACGTTCTGGACGGGCACGTGGCTCTGCGGCAGATTGCCCGAGTCCATCAGCCCGGCCACCAGCCGGGAGAGATCGGTCTCGGTCGATGCGGCCACGTGCTCCACGACGTACGCGGGGCCGCGCAGGGGCAGCCTGCCGTTGTCGGCGTCGATCCGCCGCAGTGTCCGTTGGCTCTCTGCGAACGCCTTCTTGAACTCTGGATCCCGAAGCCTCGTGGCGGGGGTCTCATAGGGAAGACGCAAGGCCAGTTCCCAGGCGGCGAGCGTATTCAGTGAATCGCCGAGCCCACGGAACTCCGAGCCTCCGTCGGAGAATCTGACGGACACCCCGTCCGTCCTCAAGAGCGTGGCGGCGGCGTCCACGAAGAGGTTCGGCTCCGGGGAATAGGGCAGCAGGGGGTGGATCATCGCCTGTACGGTCCGGATCTGCATGTCCTGGCCGATCGTGTTCCTGGCGGGACCGGCGAGAGCTGTGTTGATGAGCTCCGCGCGGAATTCCTGCTCCGCCGGGGTCCGGTCCTTCCACCCTCCCGGCCTCTTCAGCAGCTCGTTGATCGCGTCCCTGTCACCCTCCGTCCGTTCGGCCTCCGGCTTGCTCAGCAGTTCGGTGAGGGCGTCCTTCTGCGCCTCCCTCACCTGAGTGCGCTCTTCGGCGCTCGCGACCAGGTGCTGGAGCAGTTGTGCCTCGTCCTCGTCGGTCCGCTTGTCCTTCTTGGCGGACACTTCTTCGAAGATGTTGGGGGAGGGGGTTGCCTTCTTTATCGCATTGAGCAGGCTGGTGATCGTTTTCTTTTCGTTCGGTGTCTGGCTTTCCTTTTCCAGCAGTGCCCTGAGTTCTTCCTCGCTCTTCTCCTTCTCTTCAGCTCTCTTCCCGGCGCTTTCCTGCGTCTTGTCGAGGTTCTTCGCGGTCATCTCTCGGGTGCGGGTCAGTGCTGCCTCGTCACCCTCGGCCGGGAGCCGGTACCCGCCGGACATCATCAGAGGGCGGAAGGGGGAAGGCTGCCACTCGTCGTCGTCCAGCGGTTCCGGAGAATCCTTCCCCTCGTCCTTGTCCTTGGCGTCCTTCTTCTTGAACTCCTCGCCCCAGCCCTGCCCCCACTCCTCGCTGGTGACCAGGGGATCGTCCATGAGCCGCGCTTCGAAGTAGGTGAAGATGTGCCGGCCGTCGGGCGTGAGGTGCGGGTACTCGTCGAAGTCCATGAAAGAGAGGTACGGGTGCGTGCTCACTTCCCGGCCGCTCATCAACGTGCGTATCGTCCGGCGATTCGCCGGGCTGTCCAGTACGGCGTTGCGTGCCTTGCCGTACTGGAATTCTCCGGCCTTCTTCTGGGAGATGGGCGTGGGAACGAGGGCCAGCGGATGCGGGAAGCTCGCTGTTGCGGCGGCCCGGGAGATGGCTTGGTGGATCTTCTCGTGGGCCGCGCTGATGTCTCTTTGCCTGGCTTCTTCCTGTTTCTTCGATACCGGCTTGTTCTCGTTCGCGTCCACATAGACGCTGTTGACCCCCACGACAACGGCAATTCGTCCGTCGAATCCGGTCAATCCCTGCTGGATCGAGTTCAGAAAGGCTTGCAACTTCTGCGGATTCGCCGCCAGTTCGTCGGCGCCGACCATGGCGTTGACGACATAGGAAATTCTGTGGGAGTTGTCCAGGCTCTGCTGCACCCAGTCGCGGTAGTCGGCTTCGGACAGGGTTTGGTCCCCGTCGGAGGCGTCGGGCCTGCCGGTGCCGAGGAGGTCCAGGAAGGCCTGGTTGACGTGAGTGCTCCTGGTGCTTGCCGCAGGAGCAGCTGAGGACGAGGCCGCAGCCGAGGAGGAGGACGAGGAGGTGAGGGGCTCGGGCGGCGACCAGGGCTGGGTCGGGCGCGTGGAGACGAGGGGGGCCGCATCCGGCGTGTCGGTGTTCGTGTTCGCCGTTGTGTCCACGGCCGTGTCCGCAGTCGTGTTCGCCGTTGTGTCCACGACCGTGTCCACGACCGTGTTCGCAGTCGTGTCCACGACCGTGTCCGCAGTCGTGTCCACGGCCGTCAAAGACGGATGGTGGGTCGACGAGTCGCCGAGGGGTCCGCCGGTCGTCCCGGTGAGCTTCCTCAGGTCCCACTGGATCAGCGCGCTGAGGGCGTCGGGATGAAGGTGGAGTGCACGCAGGGCGTCCTGCGCTCCTTCCCGCCGGGTCTGGGCCTCCGCGACTTGCTGTCGTGCCCTGAGTGTCTCCGGGGAGGGGCCGCGCGAACTCTCGCCATTTCGTGAGCTGTCCTCCTCCCGCAGTTGTGCCCTGGCCAAGGTGTCCGTCGCGTGCTCGTACGCGGTCCAGGCGTGGAGCCGCGCGGTGGCCACCGCGCCGGTGGCGGTGCCGACGACGCGTCGCCTCACCACCTCGTTCCTGGCGTGCTCGGCGTCGGAGAGGAGCGGGCCTGTGGAGGGGTGGAGTTGCTGCCCCTCGGACTCGGCCCGGGGCTCGAAGTTGCTTCGTACGATGCCCGTGGAGGTCAACAGGTTCAGTTCCACCGGGCGTTGGAGCGACTCGACCACCCCGGTGGCGACGTCTTCCGCGTGGGCCCGCGCATCCGCCTCGTTCAGCGCACCGCGTCGGCCGGCCGCCCCGTCACGTACGTCGAGCCACAGTTCGGCGCCCCTCCCGCGCTCCTCGGCAGTCGCGATGTAGGCCGCCAACTCCTGGGCCAGCGCGGGCGCGTCGTTCGGTGCGTCCAACGGCCGGTCCGCGCGCCAGCGCGTCACGTCGAAGACGTGGGTGGTGACGTGTGCGGAGGGCAGTACCCCCATGCCGAGGAGGTCGCGCTCCTGTACGCGGATCAGGGCCGAGCCCTGCACGTGGCGGACGCCCTCCGGGCCCGAGACGGTGATCAGGGTGGTGGCCCTCGCCAGGTGGGTCCGCCACCGGCGTTCGCCCGTCGGCTCCGACGTGTCGCCCTGGCGCTTCCAGTCACGGGTGGTCGCCGTGTGGGAGGCCGCCGAGCCGGGCTGCTGGGTCTGGGTCTGCGCGAGCGGGTACTCCGGGCCGATCGAGGCGGCCTTGGCCTCGGTCAGGTCGTGCTTGCTCTGGAGGGTGACCGCCGTCGCGCTCGTCCGGGTCGCCGAGGACGTGCCGGAGGTGGCCTGGATGAGCACGCGGTCCATCGCCAGCGCGCCGCTCTCGGAGAGCGGGACCGGGCGGAAGAGGCCGACCGAGACGTGCACGGGCGGGGCTGTCGCGCCGTGCGTCGGGAGGGTGCCGCCGAGGAGGACGGCGAGCCCGACGTCGTCGAGCGGGGTCTCCTCGGGGCGGCCGTTGCCGGTCCGGTGGGTGACGTGGGCGTTGTGGCCGGTGCCGGACGGGGAGCCGTTCGCCTGCGCGAGAGCAGTGCTCTGGACGAGTTCGCCGAACTGGACCGCCGCCAGGTCGCTCGCCTCCGTGGCCATCGCTTCCGCGTCCGCCCGCGCCAAGGCGTCCGCGTCCGCCAGCGCCAACGACTCCGCCTGCGGCTGGGCCAGCGCCAAGGAGGCATTCCCGCCTTGCGACGACAGCACTCCGCGCGACGCCAGCTCCGGAGCCACCTCCTCCAGCGCCGTACGCAAGGCGTCGAGCCCGGTGAAGCGGTGCACCACCACCGGCCCCGACACGATCAGGCCGGGTCCCAGGCCGCTGGGCGGGGTCCCCGTCGGCCCGTGCGCCGGTTCTAGCCGCGCCTGCGCCATGTGCACATCGGTGCCGGTCAGCCGCAGATCCACCCGTACCGGCACGGCGTCCCGGAGCACCTGCGTGGTGCCCTCGGTGAGGGGGTGACTCAGCCGGCCGGCCAGGGCGTTCAGGGAGTAGGGCACCGGACGGGTACGGACCTCGGCGTGGTAGTCGTACTCGACGGCGAACTCGGCCGCGTTGTCGCTGCGCAGCCAGAAGCGCTGATCGCTGGAGACTCCGGAGCCCGTGCTCACCGCCCGGGTGGAACTGTGGGTCGCCCGGGGCGTCATGTTGTCGGTGTGCCGGCCGACCATCCGCCGTTCGTAGCTGGTGCCGAGGGTGGCATTGAGTCCGTGCTGCACGGAGGTGGTGTCCGAGGCCTGGGTGTTTCCGGGGGAATGCGCGAAGACATTCTCCTGGCCGGAACCCGCGGACGCCGCATGGCCCCTGAGCAGGCCGAGATCGGTGAACGGCGTGGCGAACACCGACACTTCCACCAGTTGCGCCATGCCGTTGCGCACGTGCACGAAACTGCGGCGGATCGGATTGTCCTGCCCCCGGGACGGCAGTACCCGCATGCCCGCCGTCGACGTCAGCGCGTGAATCCGCTCACGCGCACCGGGGCTGTAGGAGTCGCCGGGCGACAGCAGACCCGGGGCGGCCTGCTCCACCAGCTCGGTGATCCGTGCGCCGAAACGGTTGCGTGCGGTCCGGTCGGGGGCCCGGGTACGTGCGTCGGAGTCCGCCGGGTGCGCGTCCAGGGGCGGGCGTGCGGTCAGCGGTACGGCATTGAGCACGGCACCCACCCCGGAGAGCCGCCCGTCCCGCAGGGCGCCCGGGAACTCCAGGTGCGTCGGCCGGTGCCCCGGGATGTTCACCCCCGCGACACCGCCCCTGACACCACCCTCGGTACCGCTGTCGGCAGCGGTGAAGAATTCGCTGTTACGCCTCAACTGGTCGGGCGTGGTGAGGAATTGGAGACCCTGGGGCACGTCGACCGCAACCCGGAAGTCCTCCGGGCGCAGCCCCGCCGAGCGCTGCCAGGTGACCGGAGCCGCGTTCAGGAAGAGGTTGCGGTACCCCTTCCTGATCGTCACCACGAAGGTCGTGTCCGCGCTCAACCGGTACAGCGTCGTCGACTCGGCCGGTGTCCGGGTGACGGTGCTGCTCGTGGTCACGCCGGTGGTGCTCTCCCGGAGCGAGGCGCGGGAGTAGCCGAAGGCCGGCTGGATGCGCGGAGCTTCGGGCACCGTCAGGCTGAGACCACCGCTGTGCGTGCTGGTGCTGCCCCGGGTGCGCTGGAAGGCCTGGGAGCGGGAGGTGTTGGTGCCGGTCTCGATGTACTGGGCGTGGGTGGGCGCGCCGTTCGCCAGGGCGGTGTTCTTCGCGTACGCCTGGATCTCCACGGAGTACTCGGTGTCGTTGCCCATGCCGGGCAGCACCAGGCCCTCGATGACATAGCTGCCCTTGAACAACTGGTGTGCGCGGGCGGCGAGTTGGGTCGAGTTGATCGCCGTGTGCAGCTGCTCGGTCAGCGCGGTGCCCCGGTCGTTGACCTGCCCGCCCAGCACTGTGCGGGAGAGCCGGTCGGTGAGGGAGGAACCGGACGCGGGGGCGGTGACCGGGCGCCCTGCCGGGGCCGGGTCCTCGGCCGTGGCGACGAGTTGCCGGAAGCCCTCGGTGACGGCGGCCCTCAGCCGCTCGGAGCCGCGCACCAGGTCCACGAAGGCGTCGTCCGGCAGCCGTTGGGCGGTGGCGTGCCCCTCGGCGTCGTCCCCGTCGGTGGCATCCGCGAAGTTCAGCGGCCCGTCGTCGCGCGCCGGGTCGTACTCCCTGATGACGGGGACGGCCGGTGCGGTCGCCGGGGCCTGAGCCGGGTCGGCCGCCAGCGTACGGTCGGACGGCACCGCCAGCAGCACACTGCCCGCCCGGGGCGGCTGCCCCATGTCCACGACATGGGCGTCGGCGGGCGGCTGGTGCGTGGTGCTGAACGACTCGACCGGGAGCGAGCCCGTCCCCTCGTACAGCGACAGGGTGAAGTGTGCCGGTACGGAGAAGACTTCCGTCGGGTTGTTCCTGGTCAGGACCAGTTGGTCGTGGCCGAGGCCGTTGCTGGTGGTCTCCGTGCCGCCCCACAGGTTGTACGTGCGGGTGTGCTGGTAGTTGCCGGAGACGCTGGCCTTCGCCGGAGTGAGCGTCGACGGCGCGCCCGGGACGCTGGGGAGGGTCGGGCCGGAGAGCGCCAGCCCGCCGCCCCGGTTCGTGGACGTCGTCGCCGCATGCTGCTCACCGCCTGGCAGCGACAGCGCCGACATGTTGATCGTCTGCACGTTCGCGAGCGAGTGGGTGTGCCGTACGTCCGCCGACTGATGACCCGCGTCCGGCGAAGTCTGGTGCCGGCGTACCGCGGAGAGCGACAGTTCCACCCGGCGTTCGCCCCCGACGAGGTCGCCCGGCAGGGTCAGCCAGGTGCGGTGTGCGTCGCCCGCCATGTCGTCGAGCGCGGCACGCAGCCCCAGGGGTGACCGCTTCTGCTCGAAGAGGCGGAGGTTGGCGAGCTGTGCGGACCGTGTCGCCTCGCTCGGGCCGCCGAGCAGCCGGGACGGCAACTGCCGTGCGTCGTCGAGCAGTTGGGAGGCGAGGTTGGTGTCGCGCCGGGGTGTCGGCTGGGCCGGGGGCAGGAAGCCCTCGCTGCGCAGCCACCCTTCCGCGAGGTCGAAGAGGTGGTCGGTGCCCTCGACCTGGAGCGGGGTGGCCGAGACGCCGATGCCCTGGAGAGCGGCCAACTCGGGTGCGGGCACGCGACGGACCGTGGGCGTGGCGAGTGCGCTGTCCCGGGGGAGCGACCGGATTCTCAGAGCGGTTTCGCCGTCGAGCCGGATGGGCCGGTCCCTGCCGTCGGGCGTGAGGAGGTGCACGGTGTACGAGGCGGTGTACCCCACCGTCAGGTTGGTCATGGTGGTGCGCAAGGTGTGGTTGACCGTCGCCGAACCGCCGGAGCTGTGGCCGTGGGTCCGGCTGTGCTTCGTACCCGCCTTGAGGCCGAAACCGAGTCCGGCACCCAGTGCGCCGGCCGAAGTGGGGTTCCAGACGGTGGAGTTGAGCAGGAAGGAGGAGTTCCCGCTGATGTCGAGACCGATCCCGGAGCTGATCTTCACGGCAGTGTCCAGCTTGACCGTGCGGCTGAGGTGGCTCTCCAGGAAGAAGTCGCCGGGCAGTGAGGTGAGCTTGGGGTCGGCGGCCGGCCGCAGGTCGGCGGTCAGGCGCAGCATGCCCAGGACCGCGCCGCCGGGGGAGTACAGCAGGGGGCTGTACTGGCCGCCCCGGCCGGGGAACCGGGGGGAGAGCGTGTCGTCATGCGCTTCGTACCGCCGCTGGAGCGGGAGCCCGCCGCGCAGGTTGGCCTCGCCGAACAGGGTCGCGACCGCCGCACGCGAATGGTCGGCGAGGGAGTCGAGGAACGCACCGAGGTCGGGGTGCGCGTGCGCGCCCCTGCTGACGAATCCGGGGTCCTTGAGGGAGTCCACGCTCCACAGCGGCAGATCACCGAGCTCGGCGACGTCGACCGACTGCTGCCCCTGCCGCGGTTGCTGTACGGGAGTGTCCGGCAGGGTCGCCACCCGGTCCGGGAACTGGACCGTCAGTCGGCCGACCAGCTCGCCGGGCGTCCTTCCGTCGGTCGCCGCCTGCTCCGTGGCCCTCTCGCCCACGTGCCAGACAGCCCTGAAGTCCACCGGGTGCGAAGGCGTGTTGTTGCGCATCACCTGGGTCTGGCCGATGCTCTCGGCGGTGGTGGCGGAGAAGGCGCGCTGGTTGTGCGTCAGTGTCAGCGTCGGGCTGAAGGCGGTCCCGGTGTAGTACCGGGTGATTCCGGCGAGGACATTGCCGGTCAGCGGGACCGGCAGCGTGCGCGCGTTCATGGAACCGGACGCCGCGCTGTGGTCGAGCGTGCTGGTGGCCCGCTTCTCGATGCGCCGCAGCGGATCCTCGGTGGTGTGCGCTCCGTACCGCGTCGAGGTGACCGGGTCGGAGAGCGTGAGCCGTACGGTGACGGTGCGCGGACCGTCCGACAGGTGCACCGGAAGCGCGTACCCGTGCTCGCTCAGCAGGTACGGCATCCGCGAGTCCAGGACGGAGGGTCCCAACTCCCTTTCCAGCGCGTCCCGTACGGCCCTGTCGTCCGCGTCGGAGAGCGTGTTCCCGTCGACGCCGTGGGTGCCCAGTTCCCTCGCGAACTGTTGGTGCAGCCCGTCCATGGCCGCCCTGGACAGCGGTTCGAAGTGCTCCATGCCGACGCCGTCGAATCCGTCGCCCCGGTGGCCGTAGCCCATGACGTACGCCGACAGCGGCCGGCTCCAGTCGCGTGGCGCCGCACTGGTCGCCGGCACGGGGGCGCCGGGGTCGGAGGCGGCCAGGCGGGAGGATCCCGGCGTGCCGCCCGGTGGGACGGAGTGGGTGGACGTGGTGGTGGGCCCGGTGCTGGACGCGGTGGCGGGCGCGGTGTGCAGCGGGATGACCGCGTGCAGGCTGACCTGCTCGATCGTACGGAGGTACGCGGCCGGAAGGGACCGCAGTGACGCCGGACCGGTGTCGGCCATCAGGCCGTCGGAGCGAACACCGGAAGCGTGGTCGTTCTGCCGGAACAGATGCGGCTGCTCGGAGTCGCCGTCGGAGTACTCGTCGGCGAGACCCAGGTAGTGCAGGATCTCGTGGATCAGCACGGCGTCACTGTGGCCGACGTCCCAGGCGCGCTGATCCGCACGGGCAGGCCGCTCCGCGTTCGAGAGGGTGACCACCTCGCCGTGCGCCGGCGCGTGCACGAACTCCGCCGTGACGTGCAACTGGTCCTGGGACACGGGTAGTTGGTAACCGATGTTGATCTGCGTGTCCAAGGCGGACTGGATCCGGCTCCGGAGCGAGGACAGGTGCGCGGGGGTCAGCCCGTCGGTGAGGGCGAACGGGAGCGCCACGAAGAAGTGCCGCACCGTCCGACCGTCGGGCAGCTGCTCGCGCCGGACGTGGTTGCGGATCAGCGTCATGGAGCCGTCGAGCCGGCCCCGGGTGCCCTTGAGGCCGCCGCTCTGGGTGACGTGCGGATCGAAGCGCTCGGTCTGCACGGCGGCGGTGGCCGCACCGGCGAACTGCCGCAGTTCGCCCGCGAGTACGGGGCGGGCGGCCCGGTCGGCCTCGGGGCGCGGCCCGTCCGTGCGGCGAGGCGACGCGGCGGAGGGGACCGCGGACACGGCGGCGGGTGCACCGGAAACGGTGGCCGGGCGGCCGGGAGGGGAACCGGTCTGCTCCGCTGCCGGTGCGCCCGGGGCCGGCCACTGGAGCGGCCGGGAGGCGAGCGACTCCGGCTGCGGATCGCTCACCGGAGGCAGCCGGAAGTCCCCGAGGGCCGCCTGCGCACCTCGTCCGCGCTGCTGCTCCTGGCCCTCTCCGGCGGTGGGGACGAGCTGCCGGCCGTCCGGCCCGAACCGTACGAAGCGGGTGCCGTCCGCGTCGCGCAGGGCGAGCTCCACCGTGAAGTCTCCGGCCCGCGCGGTGTCGGACGCCCTGGTCAGCTGTTCCAGCCGCGCCGCGTCGGACGGAGCCCGCCCCAGGTCGATCCAGAGCTGCGGCTCCGTCCCCGACGGCAGCGTCGCCAGATCGCTCTTGAGCCGCGCCGCCAGGTCCGGGACGGAGAGGGTGCGCACGTCCCGCGCGGAGAGGTCCCAGATCCCGCCGCCGCGACGTCCTTCCGGGAGCACGTCCAGCCCGAGCAGGTCGCGTTCCGGTACGCGCATCATCGCGGCGCCCGTCACGTACCGGGTGCCTCCGGGTCCGGTGACCGTGGTGAGCGTTTCGACCTCGATCTCGTGCGTCCGCGCTCCGGCCGTCGCGGTGGGCCCGCCGGCCGTGCCGGTCTTCTCCCAGCGCCGGCCGACCGCGGCGATGCCGCCGCCCTGGCCGCCGGGCGTCGACTGGTAGGAGAAGGGCGTCAGCGTGGCGCCCGTACCGTGCGACCCGTCGGCCCCCAGGGTGCCGACGACACCGAGGGTGAAGGTGGCGTTGCGGGCGGTCGCCGAACTCGCGGTGGTGGTGAAGCCGGTGACGCGTACCCGGTCGGTCGTCACACCCAGGGTGTTGTCGATCAGTCTCGGGTGGAACACCTCGGTGGTCAGGGTGGCCTGGGGGTGCGAGCCGGTGCCGGTCAGGTCGCCGCCCGCGCCGGCGGCCATCCGTACCGGGTCCAGCGTGATCCGCCCGCCCTGCACCAGCTCGGACAGCCGGACGGCCGCCGCCTCCGCGGACGGGCCGGAGGGCAGGCCGGCCTTCCCCAGCGCGGGGGCCACCTCCAGCACGGCCGTCAGCAGGTGGGTGTGGTGGGTCAGCCCCTGGACGACCTCGTTTCCGGTCGGCAGCAGCGGAGCCCGGTGCCGGGCGAGGGCGGCGGCATCGAGTGCGGGGGTGCCTTCCGGCCGGGGCCGGGTGGCCGTCGGGTACTGCGGGTGCACCCCGTCGTCGTACAGCCGGTCGTCCCTCGCCCGGAGACCGGCCCGGGCGTTGGTCTCCGGGCTGTTCTGGAGGCGGTCGCCGGAGAAGCGGACGACGACCCGCGCGTCGACCGGCTCGATCGCGTGGGTGGTGGTGCCCATCACGAGCTCCGCGCCGAGGTGATAGGCGAGCTCGAACTCGTTGCCGCCCTCGGTGCGCTGCCAGATCCGGTCCTCCGCCGTACTGGTGGTGCTGACGGTGTCGGTCCTGGTCGTCGTGTTGCCCAGGGACGAGCTGACGGTCACCTTCCGCGAGGTGCTGGCCGAGGTGGGCACGGCGGCGCTGCCCGGCACACTGACGCCGTAACGGGTGGTGCGGGCGGTGCTCTTGGTGATGTTGGCCGGAGCGTGCTGGGTGAAGTTCTCCAGCGCCGCCTTCTGGGCCGACACCTGGCCCCGTACGCGGCCCAGTTGTGCGGCGTCCCAGGCCGGTGCGGCGGACAGGCGCACCGTGAGGTCACGGACGCGCAGCAGGCGGTCCGAGTACGGGAAGGTGAACGACAGCCTGCCGTCTGCTCCCCGGCCCGGCAGCGCGACCAGCGCGGCGGGCGAGGTGTAGTCGGCGATGCGCTGCGACAGGCCGGGGACGTAGGAGGGGTTGCCGGGGGTCAGGCTGCCCGGCGCATGCGCCTGCACCAGGGCGCTCAGGCGCTCACGGAACAGGTCGGGGGCGGGCGGCGGCTGGTTCGGGGGTACGGGTGCCGGGTCGGCCGCGGTCACCGGCGTCGCCTCGTCCGTGGCCGGCGGGACCTCGGGGTCGGGCATCCGGTGCGCAAGCGGAGTCACGTCGAGCACCGCGGCGAGCCCGAGCAGCCCGTGCTCGCGGAAGCGGTACGGCAGCGGCACGTTCCGCTCGCGCGGCGGGTTGGCGGCCACCCCGTCAACGGCGCCGAGTACCGCGTTGTGCCTCAACTGATCCGGTGTGGAGAGGAATTGGATGCCGTCCGGCGCCGAAACGGTGCGCGTCACGCTCGCGGCGGTGTGGTGCAGCGGCCCGACCCCGCGGTGACCCCGGTGGACCGTCACCTCGTACGTCACATCGGCGACGAACCGGTGCTGGGTGCCGCCCTCGGCGGGCGTACGGGTCATGCTGGTGGAGGCGGCACTCGTCTCGGACAGGTTCGTTCCCCTGCCGTAGAGGCCCTTCGCCCCGGCACCTCCGGTGACGGCCCCCTTGCCCCCGGAACTCGCGGCCCCGGCACTCTTGGCCGCCTCCGCGGCCTCCGTCTGTGCGCGGCTCTTCCCGGACTTGAACATCGCGGTGGGCCCGCCCTCGCCCGAGGTGGCGCTGGTGACCTGGTGGGAGGCGCTGTCGGTGACGGTGAAGTCGATCTTCCCGGACTGTGCGTACGTGCCCATCAGCCGCGGGTTCGTGAGGACGGCGCGGACCTCGACCACCAGATCGGTGCCCCGCAGCGCGTTCGGCACGAACAGGTCGTCGATGACGTACCGCCCCTTGACCATCTGCTGCGCGCGCGACATCAGGGCGCCGGGGGAGAGCTGGGCGTGCACCGCCTCGTGCAGCAGCAGTCCGTGGTCACCGCGGTCGTACCCCGTCAGCGACTGCTGTACGACGGTTCCGGCGTGCAGCGCGTACGAGGCGACCGACCTGGCCGCGTGCGTGAGGGACGACCACCAGGTGGAGGGGGTCCCGAGGGCGGAGAAGACGGAGGTCCGGGTGTTCGGCGCGTCGGGGGTGAGCGGTCGGGCGCGCTGTGTGTCGGTGAGCGGCGGGGCGTTCAACTCCCCCATCTCCAGCACCACGTGGTCGGCGGCCCTGTTGGTGTCGGCCTGGGTGCGGGGGCCGGGGGAGAGGTCCCGCAGGAGCAGGTCCACCGCCTCGTACAGCTTCCCGCTGCCCCGCATGACGTCGACCAGCGAGGTGTCCGACAGCAGGAAGGTGCCGTCGGTGGGCAATGCGGTGTCCGGCGGGTTCACCACCACCGGCGGGGCCGCCTCCGTGGCCGGAGCGTCATCGGTCCTGGCCTGGGTACGGTGCTGCGGTACGGCCAGGTCGAGCGACACCTCGCCGGACCGGCTCTCCCTGGACACCAACGAGGGGCCTTCGAGGAACTCCATGCTCAGGGTGGCCGGAACCCGGAAGACCTCGGTGTTCTGCTTGCTCGTCTGAAGGAACTGCGCGTGCGCCACCGAGGCCGTCACCGTGGAGGTTTCGGTGCGCTGCCAGGTGTGCTTGTAGTCGCCCGTCAGGCTGGCGCGGACAGGCCCCAACGCCGGAAGGGCCAGCTCGCCGGCCGCCCCGAGCGTGCCGGTGTCACTGGTCGCCCGCTGGCTGCTGCCGGGGGTCAGCAGCCCGCTCGCGTTCTGCATGTCCACCGTGCTCAGCGAACCAAGGTGTTCGACTCGGCCTGGTGTCACGCCGGTCGGCCCGTCGGTCGCGGTCGGCCGGGTCAGCGAGAGCCGCAGTTGGACCCGCCGGACGCCGCCACCCAATTCCGGCTGGTTGAAGTGGAGCCGCAGACCGCCGTCGAGGAGTTCGTCCATGGCGCCGAGCAGCCCGTTCCGGGAACCGAACAGCTCCAGTTTGCGCAGGTTCTCCAGCCTGGCCTTGATCAGCCGCTCGTCCGTGGTCGGCCTGCTCTGCTGTTCGGCGGAGACGGGCAGGAAGCCTTCCGCCCGGAGCCACTCCCGGGCCGCCCGGAGTACGTCGCTCAGCCCTCGTCCGTCGACGTTCAGGGGCATCGCGGAGACGCCGAGGGTGTTCAGATGCTCCAGTTCGGCAGGCAGATTCCTGCTGTCGGGGAGTTTCGGCTCCACGTTGCCCGGAGGAAGGGTGCGGAGGCGTACGTCGGTGGAGACTCCGTTGTCCTCGGGCCCCCGAGCCTCCCGTGTGCCGTCCGCCGCGACGAAGGCGACGCGGTACGTCACCGTGGCTGGAGTCAGCACGTGGCCGGCGTTGGAGCGGAGGTTGTGCATGACGTTGTGCTGGGCGCCGGCGCCGAACGCGGTGTCGACCTGGCGGGACCCGCCACCCTTCGGCTGGAAGGTGAAGCCGAAGTTGAAGTCCCGGAAGGGCTTGTCCGCAGTGGCCGGCCTGCTGTTCAGCGCGGTTCCGCCCGCCGCCTCGCCACCGAGCGAACTGGACACCTTGGAAAGGGAGTCGACCTTCAGCTGCCGGTCCAGGAAGCGTTCGAAGCTGTACTGCGTGCCGACCATCAGGTCGTCCCCGGCCCGCGGGCGGACGTCCGCGGTGACGACGAAGGCGCCGTAGGTGTTGCCGCTCTTGTCGAACAGCAGGGGCGACCAGGTGCCGTTGCCGCCCTCGTCCCGGTTCCCCGCATCGGGGTTGCCCGGTTCGCGCTGCAACGGCAGCGCTCCGAGCAGGTGCTCCCCGCCGAAGAAGAGCTCGGCGGCGGTCAGCGACTCCGGCGACAGCGCGTCGAACTTGGCACCGTGCGTGGCGCGCATCTCCCGTAGCAACTGACCCGCGTCGGACATGGAGTCCATGGCCCACAGCGGGAGTTGGTCCAGATGCGCGTTGAATTCCCGCGGATCGCGGCTGATGCGGTTGTCGGGGTTGTGGGCGTCGGTCTCGCCCGCGGCCCGAGCGGTGAGGGGATCGGCCAGATGCGCCGGGAACCAGGCGGTCACCGTGCCGAGCGGAGTGCTCTCCGGGCCGAACGGCGCGGTCTCGGTCCCGGTCTCCGTCGTGGTCTCGGTGGAGAGTACCCGTACGCGACTCGTGGCGGTGTAGTCGTAAGGGGTCGCCGGTTCCGAACTGCGCAGCAGAGTTGTCGAGTTGACGGCGGAACTGACGGTGGTGGAGAGCGTGCGCTGCTGATGTGTGGCATTGATGTTGAACGAGAAGGGGACCCCGGTCAGATAGCCCGCCATGGTGCTGAAGGTGTTGGTGTACGGGGTGACGGACACTGTGCGGACGGCAGTGGTGCTGGACTGGGAGTTGCTGTCGAAGGTGGCTGCCTGTCGTTGCTCGTTGTTGTGCGGCGGCTTGCGGTCACCGGCTCCGTACATCGTCGAAGGGGTGGCCCCGGCCAGCCGGAGCTGCACGGCGACGACGTGCGGCTCGCCACCGGTCCGGAGGGTGAGGCGGTGGCCGTCGGGGCTCAGCAGCGTCAGCCGGTTCTCGTGCAGGGCCTGCGGCCCGAGCAGCGAGGCGAGCTCGGTGTCGATGCGGTCGAGGGCGCGTTGGTCGTCGCGGACGGCCTGGGGGAGCGAATCCCGTACCTGCCGTTGCAGCCCTTGCGCGATCTCGTTCCCGAAGGGCGCGAACTGGATGCCGCCGAGGCCTTGACTGCGGTCGGTGCCGAGCTCTGTCACGTGGGTGGAGGGGGGAGCGGGGGAGGCGGATGAGGTGGTGGACGTGGTGGTGGATGTGATGTCAGTCGTGCTGATGTGCTGGGTGTTCGGGAGAGAAGCCCCGTTGCTGGAGCTGGGGAAGGCGTTGTCGTCCGTGAGGAGGGCTGCGGACTGCTGAATCGGATTCTCAGTGCTGTGGGTGCTGTGGGTGCTGTGGGTACTGGCGGTGCTGTCGGCGTTCTCGTCGATCTGGAGGACGGTCTCGGGCGCCGCCTGGCTCGGCTGCCACAGGGAGTCGTTGTCATGGGAAGCCAGGCGGGTTTCCGCCGGAGCCTCCGAGGGTTCTACGGTCTTCGGGTCGGGCTGGGCCTGCACGTCGGACTCGGAGTGAGGCTGCGACACCGTCGACGGCTGCCCCTCCGACTGGGGTTGGGGTTCGGAGTGGGACTCGGACTGTTGGTGCTGTTGTCCGTCCTGGCCCTGCAGCGTGTTCTGAGCAGCCTCGGAGCGGGAGGTCTGCCCGTCGGCCCCGTGCTCCTGCGGTGCACTGCTCTCGGTGGCAAGGCTCTGGGCGGGGCCGCCGGTGGGTGCGTTCGGCGACGTGGTGCCGGGAGCGGACGTGGTGCTCGGAGCGGACGTGGTGCTCGGTCCCGATCCCGCGCGGGAGTTCGAGGCGTTGGAGTTGCCCGAGTTGCTTGAGGTGTTCGAGGTGTTCGACTGCGGTGGACCGGTCTGTTGCGCGGAACTGCCCCCGGGGTTCGGTCCGCTCGCCGACGTACTCGACGGAGCGCCACCGGCCGACACGGTCGAGGGTCCGTTCCCCTGGGTTGCCGAAGGCTGGTTGCCCACGACGGTCTGCGCCGCACTGTTGTCGCCGTCTTCGTCGTAGGCGGGGTCGTTGTAGCGGGAGGAGTCGTTCTCGTCGATGACCAGGATCTGGTTCCCGTCCTCGTCCACCGACACGGTGGAGGAGGTGGAGGGGGACGACTGATCCTCGTTGTGCGCGGAGTTGTCCGCCGAGCTGTCCGCGGAACTGCCGCTGGACGCACCGGACTTGCCGGTGCTGTCAGAGGTCTCGGTAGTGGTGGGGCTCGGGGAGGTGTTCGTACCGCCACCCGAACTCTCGGTCTTGGGGCCCCCGGACCCCGACCCGGATCCCGTCCCCGACCCGGATCCCGTCCCGGACCCGGATCCCGCCCCGGAGCCGCCCGACGACTCCAGTCCGCTGCCCGGCAGTTTCAGCCCGGCGTCCAGGACCGAGTTGCGCAGGTTGTTGCCGAGCTGCCCGCCCAGGCTCTCCATGCTGCTGCTGACGCGCCCTTCGACAATGCCCGAGCCGAAGGTCAGTCCTGAGGTCTTGAAGGTGTGCTCTTCGCTGAAGATCAGGTTGTACATGCCTTCGGAGACCGCCGCATGCGCGCCCTCGAAGAGGCCCTTGCCGGTGTAATTGAGGCCCGCCCGGAGGATGTTGCTGCCGAGGACGTCGGCCGCGCCCTGGCCGAGCACCTTCCCCAGCGGGCCGTTCGCCACGTCGCCCAGCGGTTTGAGGGTCTTGCTGAGGGACTGGGGGAGGTCCTTCTTGCCGGTGTTCTCCAGCAGTTCCCGCGCCCACTTGCGGCCGACGTCGCGGGCCTCGTTGCCGCCGAGGTGCTTCTTGAAGGACTCGCCCACCGAGTGGACGAACCTGTCGCCCGCCTGCTTCGCGCCGGGGCCGAAGGTGCGGGGCAGGTGGTCCTTGAAGTTCTTCGCGATGTCGTTGCCGAAGGTCTTCGGCGGCTTGGGGCCGTCGCCCTTGGGCCCCTTCGGGCCCTGCACCGGCGGCGGCGGGAAGGCGTCGTCGATCTTCTTGCCGAGGTTCTTGCCGCCGTCCTTGCCGAACAGGTTGGCGAGGCCCTTGCCGAACTTGTTGCCCAGGAACTGGAACGGCCCGGCCAGGAAGCCCTGGACCATCCCGGACAGGGCCGCGTTCTTGGTGAGGGAGCCGTCGTACTCGTCCCTGCTGCCCTGGTTGAGCTGCGACCACTGGACGAGGAGGTCCATGGTGACGCCCATGCCCACGTTGATCACCTGGTGCATGAGCAGCGTCAGCAGCATCCGCCCGAGCCACGAGCGGATCAGGAACCGTACGATCGCCACCTTCGCCAGGTACACCTGGATCGACGCGCCGAAGAAGAACGCCAGTGCCGCCGCCACGATCGCCTCGACCAGCAGCTCCACCAGCTGGGCGATGATCATGTATTTGGTGTACTGGAGCTGGGTGGCGCCCTTGCGGGTGTACTGGGCCAGCAGATGGGCCTGGTCGGCGACCGCGTCGAAGTAGCTGAGCCCCTCCTCGCCGATGAAGCTCTTCATCGCCGCCTGGTACATCTGGGCGGCGTCCCCGTCGAAACTCTGCCTGGTGAAGCCGAGGGCTTCGGCGATCTGCTGCTTGAGGTCGTTCGACAGCTTGCCGTGCAGGTCCTTGTGGACCTCGGCCAGCGCGAACAGCTTGTCCTCGTCACCGTTCGGCGGCTTTTCACCGGTCAGCGCCATGAACAGCCAGGCACATTCGGGCGGGAACTCAAGGGACACGGGTCAGCGCTGCCTTCCGCCGTGCTGGCCGAGTCCGTCGAGGATCTGCTGCTGCTGGTTCTTGAAGTCGTTGGCCGCGTTCTTCAGGCTCTGCGAGCTGCCTTCCAGCGCGCTGCTGAGCTCCTTGACGCCCTTCCGGGCGGCGTCGACACCGGGCAGGTACTTCTTGGCGAACGCCTCCCCGAACTCGCCGTCGCCCCAGCAGCCGTGGTACGAGGTGATCTTGTCGAGGTAGTCCTCCTTGATCAGCTTGATCTTCTCCGCGACCTTGTCCAGGTCCTCGCCGCTCTTGCCGAGCTTCTCCGGGTCGACGTCCAGTGAGCTCATCGCCCGGTCTCCCCGTCCCGTACGCCACTCGTGGTGCCGTCCTCCTCGTCCTCGACCAGTTCGTCCAGCAGCGCGCCCGAGGACTTGGCCGGCGGCGCCTTCACCGGCGGCGTCGGCAGACCTTCCTCGCGCATCGGCGCGAACAGCGCGTCCCAGTCCAGTTCCTGGAAGCCGCCCTCGGCGTCCGCCGACATGCCGGGTATCGGCCCGAACGGCCGGTAGACGTCCGCGAGTTGTTCAGCGGCCTGAGCCCTCGCCGCGCTGATCGTGGCCAGCAGCACGTCGGCGAGCTGCGCCGGGGGCATGGTCCGGTAGCGGGCGGTGGGGAAGCGCAGCTGGGTCAGCTCGCCCTGGGCGCCCACCGTGGCCTCCACGGAACGGTCCTTGGCCGTGACGGTCGCCGAGATCCTGGCCGCCGCGGCCCCCGCGTCGCGCAGCTTCGCCCGGGTCTCTTCGAACTCGGCCAGCGCTGCCGCCAGTTGCTCTTCCATCGGGTTGCTCATGTCTGTTCCGCCGTATTCGTCGGTGCCGGGTGAAGTGGTGGAGCGGTGGAGTGTGCGGTGGAGGGTGTGGGCGGCTCAGCGGCCGATCACCGCCGAGACGCCGCCCTCGTCCGTGCCCCAGGTCTCCTCGTCCTCGCTCACCCAGGTGGAGCGTTCCCGCTCGTCGCTCTGGGTGCCGCCGCCCGCGCCGCCACCCATGCCGCCCATCGGGGGCATCATCGGCATGCCGCCGGCGCCCGAGCTGGTGTTCGGCCGCCTCGCGGCCAACGCAGCTTCCTCTGCGGCGAGTTGAGCGGCTCGGCTGCTCCGGCCCGCCGCCGGTTCACCCAGTGCCGCCGCACGGCTGACCGGCCCCCCGGCCGGGCCGGCGCCTGCGGCGCCACCGGGGTTGAGGCCCTGCCCGCCGAGCGGGTTCAGCGC
>NZ_JBSGZD010000080.1:0-28884 GCF_053610825.1 Streptomyces sp. NPDC054863
GCCGACCGCCACGGCTATCAGGAATCCGGCGGTACGGGCGGCCAGGAGCAGACCGAGGGCCGGTGCGGTGAGGGTGCGGTCGAGGACGGCGAGGCCGAGCACGAAGGGCAGGGCCCAGGTCGCGAGACCGGAGGCGGTGGTGCCGGTCCACAGCCGCAGAAAGCGGGCGTCCAGGAGGACGGAACGGGCGGGCGGCTCGGCCGCGGGCGGCGGGGGCTCCGACTTAGAAGCAGGGCGGTGGGGGTGGGACGTCGTCACGGGGGGTGGACTCCTGGGATTTCAGTTTGCCCCGACTTCCTTCAGGAGGAAGGGAGTCGGGGAGTCGGATCAGGGTGCGGGCAGGGGTGCCCGGCCACAGGGGACTAGCTTAATGAAAATGATTACCGTTACAGTAGCGCTCGTTCCGGGCCGCGTCAGCACCTGAGTGCCGTTCGGATCTCCTGCCACCACTGCTCCGGAGGACTCATGTCCCGTTCTGTCCGGGTCGGCGCCGTCGCGCTGACCCTCTCCCTCGCCGCCGTCGGATTCACCGTCGTCGGATGTTCCGGTCCGGCGACGACCTCCGCGCCGCAGCAGGCAGCCGGCGACGAGTCCGTGGAGGTCACGAGCTGCGGGCGGCAGTTGTCGTTCGCGGGGGCGCCGAAACGTGCCGTCACACTCGACCAGTCCGCGACGGAAGTGCTGCTGGAACTGGGGCTCCAGGACCGGATGGCAGGCACGTCCAACCTCAAGACGAAGATCGCCCCGGAGTACCGGGAGGCGTACGGAAAGGTGCCCGTACTCAGCCCGAAGCTGCTCGGCGGCGAGCAACTGCGGGCAGCCAACCCGGACTTGGTGGTGGCCGGGTTCAACGACCACTTCACCAAGGACCGGACGGGGACGCGGGAGGAACTGGCGGCGCTGGGACTGCCGTCGTTCCTGAGCGCGGTCGACTGCCCCAAGCAGAACGCCGCCGGGAAGTCCCCCTTCGACCTGCTGCTGGAGGACTACCGGAACCTCGGGAAGGTCTTCGGCGTCGAGAAGCGCGCCGAGAAGCTCGCAGCGGATCAGCGGGCCGTGCTCGACAGGGCGGCGAAGGAGTCGGCCGGGGTGCGGGGCGCGCCGCGCGTGGTGTGGGTGTACTCGGTGTACGGCGACGCGCCGTACGTCGCCGGGAAGACCGCCATGGCCAGTGAGATGAGCCGGATCGTCGGGGCGAAGAACGCCTTCGACGACCTGGACGAGGACTGGCCCTCCGTCACCTGGGAGGAGATCGCCAAGCGGAACCCGGACTTCATCGTGGTCGGCGATCTGTCGGAGCGCGGCAAGCCGGGCGACAGCGCGGCGGACAAGCTGGCGGCGATACGCGGCAATCCGGTGATGGCGCAGTTGAACGCGGTGCGCGAGAACCGTTTCATCACGATCCCGGGGACCGAAATGGACCCGTCGGTGCGGACCGTGGACGCGCTGCCCCGACTGACGGCGGGCATGAAGGCGCTGGGCCATGCCGGGCGGTAGCGGAAGCAGTAGCAGTAGCAGTAGCAGCGGGGCGGATGCGGCGGTCGATCTGCTGGATCCGGCTGCCCGGGAGCTGCCGGACCTGCCGGAGACCCCCGCCCGGGAGATGCGGGCGGCGGGTGGCCGGCCCCGTACCGCGCGCGCGGTCGTGCTGTTCGTGGTCGCGTGCGCCGTGCTGATCGGGTCGGTCGCGGTGTCCGTGCGGATCGGGTCGACCGAGATCGGTTACGGGGATCTGGCGCGGTCCTTCGGTGCGCGGCTGGGGATCGGGACGGGCGGCGAGCCGGTGCCGAGGCTGCTGGACTCGCTGATCTGGGAGTTGCGGGTGCCCCGGGTGCTGCTGGCCGCGCTGGTCGGGGCGGCGCTCGCGGTGTGCGGGGCGGTGCTGCAGGCCGTGACGCGCAACGCGCTCGCCGATCCGTACCTGCTCGGGGTGTCCTCGGGGGCGTCGACCGGGGCCGTGGTGGTCGTGGTGTTCGGGTACGGGGCGCAGGCGCTCGGGGTGACCGGCGGGGCCTTCGTGGGGGCGCTGTTGTCGTTCGGGCTGCTGATGCTGCTGCTCAGGCGCAGCGGGCTCGACTCGGTGCGGATCGTGCTGACGGGCGTGGTGGTGGCGCAGTTGTTCACGGCGCTGACCTCGCTGGTGCTGATGGCGTCGGGGGACGCGGACATCATCCGGGCGATCACGCAGTGGCTGCTGGGGTCGATGGCTTCGGCGCGGTGGGACGCGGTGCTGGTGTGCGCGGTGGTGACGGCCGTGGGGTTCGCCGTGGTGTGGGTCAACTCCGGTTCCCTGGACGGGTTTTCGTTCGGCGCGGACACCGCTTCCTCGCTCGGGGTGGACGTGCGCAGGACGCGGTGGGTGCTGCTGGTGGTGACCTCGCTGATGGCGGCGGTCGCGGTCGCGGCGGTGGGGGCGATCGGGTTCGTGGGGCTGATCGTGCCGCACGGGGTGCGGTTCCTGGTGGGGCCGCTGCACCGGGTGCTGCTGCCGTTCTCGGCGGTGGCGGGGGCGGTGTTCCTGGTGTGGACGGACGCGGCCGCGCGGGTGGCGTTCGCGCCGCAGGAGGTGCCGGTGGGGGTGTTCACGGCATTGCTCGGGGTGCCGTTGTTCCTGCTGGTGCTGCGGAGAAGGGGAGAGCTGTGAGGATCGGCGCACAGGGGCTGACCTGGTCGGTGGGCGGCAAGGAAGTGGTACGGGACGTCTCGCTGGAGGTCGCGCCCGGCGAGACGGTGGGCCTGATCGGGCCGAACGGGTCGGGCAAGTCGTCGCTGCTGCGCTGCCTGGCCGGGCTGCGTACGCCGGATACCGGATCCGTGGTGTACGACGGCCAGGACGTACGCGGGTGGAGCGCGCGGCGCATCGCGCGGCAGGTCGCCTTCGTCGAGCAGGCCGTGGACGTGGAGAGCGAGTTGCGGGTCGCGGAGGTGGTGGGGCTCGGCCGGACCCCGTTCCGCAGCCGGTGGGGTTCGGCGGGCGCGACGGATCGCGCGGTGGTGGCCGCCGCCCTGGAGCGGGTCGGACTGACCGGGCTCGCCGACCGCGAGTGGAAGGCGCTCTCCGGGGGCGAGCGGCAGCGGGCGCACCTGGCGCGGGCGCTGGCGCAGCGGCCGTACGCGGTCCTGCTCGACGAGCCGACCAACCACCTTGACGTGAAGCACCAGTTGGAGCTGATGGAGCTCCTTTCGGCGAGCGGCCAGACGGTGCTGGTGGCACTGCACGACCTGTCGCTGGCCGCCCGGTACTGCGACCGGCTGCTGCTGATGCAAAGGGGCCGCCTCGTCGCGGCGGGGGCGCCCGCCGACGTACTGACGAGGCCGCTGCTCGCGGAGGTCTTCGAGGTGGAGGCCGAGGTCGGGCCGGATGCGCTGGGGCACTTCGCGGTCGCCTACCGGGGGCCGGTGCGCGACACCAGAGGCGGCATGGACGACATGAACGGCATGGACGCCATGACTGATCGAGTGAACGAGAAGAACGAGAAGAAGGAGGCGTCATGGACGTGATCGGGAGCACGGGGACGGAAAGGCTTCTCACGGAGGTGCTGGCCGGTGAACACGGGCCGCTGCCCGAGGAGTTGACGGCCACCAGTGTGTTCTGGGTGCATCACGGGACCCGGCTGGCGGGCGGCAGCACCACCTATCTGAACCAGTACGTGCTGGTGCGGGTCGGCGGGGCCTTCGGGGCCTGCGCCTTCGAGGCCGCCGAGCTGGACGCGGGGATCTGCGGGGCGATGTCGGGGAGTTCGCTGGGCACGCTGCTGCGTGATCCGGCCCGGCCGGTGCGGATCGCCGCTCTGGACGCGTATCTGGCGGCGGTCCGGCCGCACCGGGACACGGACGCGGAGCGGGTGACGCTTCCGGCGGGGCCGCCGGAGGTGCGGGCGCTGGCCAGGGACGCGGCGATCGCCGGGCTCCTGGACATCCCGCAGGGGGCCAAGGTCGCCCTGATCGGAGTGGTCAACCCGCTGGTCGCGGCGATCCGGGAGCGGGGCGGGGTGCCGCTGCTGTGCGACCTGAACCTGCGTACGACGCAGTGGGGCGACCCGGTGGCCCGGGACATGGCCGAGGTCCTGGACACGGCGGACGCGGTGGTGGCCACCGGGATGACGCTGAGCAACGGCTCGTTCGACACGATCTTGGCCAGGTGCCGGGAGCGGGGCGTGCCGCTGGTGGTGTACGCGCAGACCGGGAGCGCGGTGGCGCGGGCGTTCCTGGGGGCGGGGGTGAGCGCGGTGTCGGCGGAGCCGTTCCCGTTCTCGCAGTTCAGCGCGGAGGAGACGGTGCTGTACCGGTACCGGTCCGGTGGGGCGGGTGAGGTCGCGTGAGCGGCGTCGCCGCCGTCCCGCTGTCCCGTACGGGGACGTTCCGTACGGGGACGGGGCGCGCCTCCTGTCACCACGGCGAGATCCTCCAGGGCGTCTTCCGGGACGCGGAGGGGCGCGGGTGCGCGGGGCTGGTGACGCTGCCGATGCACGGGCCCGGCAGCCCGGGCAGCCGGGCGGTGTTCGTGCCGCGTCCCGGCACCCGGCCCGGGGAGGTGACGGTGGAGCCCGCCGGGCGGACGAAGGCGCGGCGGGCGGCGGCCCTGATGGCCGAGGAGTGCCGGAGCAGGGCCCGGGTGCCGGTCTGCGGCGGCGGGCTGAGGCTGGAGGGCGACCTTCCGGTGGGCCTGGGGATGGGCTCGTCCAGCAGTGACGTGATCGCCGCGCTGCGGGCCGTCGCGGACGCCTTCGGGGTGCGCCCGCGCCCCGGGACGCTCGCCAGGCTCGCGGTGCGGGCCGAGGGGGCGTGCGATCCGCTGATGCTGGACGACGGGCGGGCGGCGCTTTTCGCGCAGCGGGAGGGGCGGGTGCTGGAGGTGTTCGGCGGGGCGCTGCCGCCGGTGGTCGTCGTCGGCTGCGCGCTGGGCGGCGGCAGACCGGTGGACACCCTGGCGCTGCCCGCGCCGCGCACCGCGTCCGTCGCCGAGCTGGACACGTACGCCAGGTTGCGGGAGCTGCTGCGGCGGGCGGTGCGGGAGGCCGATCCGGCACTGCTCGGGAGGGTCGCCACCGAGAGTGCCCGGCTCGGTCAACGGCGGTTGGGACACCCGGAGTTCGGCGCCCTGGAGAGGGCGCTGACGGAGACGGCAGGGCGGGCCGGCGCGGTCGGGGTGCAGATCGCGCACAGCGGGAGCGTCGCAGGACTGCTGCTCGACCCGGCGGGCGGCGGGCTGCGTCGGAGGGTGCGGGAGAGCGTGCGCGTGCTGGGCGGACTGGGGCTGCCGGCCGTCCGGGTGTTCACGACGTATCCGCCCTTCGTCCCCCATCCCCCTTTCTCACCCTTCACCCCTCTGTCCTCTCCCTCCTCCCCCTCCTCCCCCTCTCCCTCCTCTTCCTCCTTTCCCCTCTCTGTCTCCTCTTCCCCCTCTCCCCTCTCATCTGCTTCTTCCATCCCTTTCGAGGAGTTGTCGCATGGACACGCACATAGCGGATTCGATCGGCCGCCCGGATCTGGTCCGGCTCGACGAGGGGCTGCTCTGCCTGCGCTTTGAGACCATGAAGGTGGTCTCCGCCCTGGCCGCCGTGCGCCATCTGCTCGACACCGGGGCGGTGCGGCGCGGGGACACGCTGGTGGACAGTTCCAGCGGGATCTACGCGTACGCGCTGGCCCTGGCCTGCCACCGGTACGGGATGCGCTGCCTCATCGTCGGCTCGTCGACGGTGGACCGCACGCTCCGCACCCAACTGGAGGTACTGGGTGTGGAGTTGGAGCAGATGGAACCCTGCGACGACCTCAAGCTCGACCAGAAGCGGCGGGTCGAGCGGATCGGCGAGATACTGCGCGCCCACCCCTCGTACCACTGGATGCGGCAGTACCACGACGACATCCACTACCTCGGCTACCGGGGAGTCGCCGAGCTCGTCCGCAGCAAGACGGGCGCCCGGCCGCTCACCCTGGTCGGCGGGGTGGGGTCGGGGGCGTCGACGGGGGCGCTGGCCCGGTACCTGCGGGCGAGCGGGCCCGGGGTGCGGCTGGCCGGCGTGCAGCCGTACGGCAGTGTCACCTTCGGCAGCGAGCAGGTGGCCGATCCGGAGATCATCATTGCCGGGATCGGCAGCTCGATCCCCTTCGGGAACGTGACGCACGCGCTGTACGACACGGTGCACTGGATGTCCTTCGGCACGGCCCTGTCCGGCAGCGTCGACCTGCTGCGGCGGCACGCGGTGTTCGCCGGGCTCTCCACCGGGGCCGGGTATCTCGCCGCCCGCTGGGAGCGGGGGCTCGAACCGGACCGGACCGTACTGTTCCTGGCGGCCGACACGGGGCACCGGTACGCCGACTCCGTCTTCGCCCGGCACCGCGAGGCACGGCCGGTCGAGGACCTGGCACCGCGCACGGTCACCGGCACGGGGGAACTGGCGCTGCCCTGGTCGCGGATGAGCTGGGCCGGAGCGGCGGCGCCCATGGGGGCGATCGCCTGACGGGGCGGCAGAGCGACGGGGCGGTCGTCCGACGATCGCCCCGTTCCCCTACTTCGCCCTCCCGACCCTCCTGACGGCCGACCCGGACGCCGACCTGATCGAGACGTGGATCGACGACAAGCGCCGCACAAGGGGCATCGCCAGATCCAACTACGCCCGCACAAACAGGTTCGAGCGGTACTTCGACTGCAATCCTTCAGTGTCGGTCCGCAAGAGAAGGAGGCAATGGGTGATCAACCAATCTGCTCACGCATGGGAAGAGTGGTCCGGTGATGCCCGCCTGCGGAACACACCAGAAGCAGGACGCCCCGGAAACATGCCCGCGGGGGAGGACCTGGACCTGCACCTGGGATGGGACCGATTCGAAAAGCTCATGCTGGCCCTCTCCCGGGATCTGCTGGGGCTCCGGGACGTCAGGTTCCGCAGGTACGGAGTACGTGGTCAATCACAGCACGGCATCGACTTGGCCGGACGGGAGTCGGACGGACGCTACACAGTCGTCCAGTGCAAGGACTACAAGGTGTTCCGCCCTCGTGACCTGCGCGCGGCAGTCGAGAGGTTCCCCTCTCACGACAAACCGTTCAAGGCCTACCGCCTCATCATCGCGACTTCCGCGTCCACTGAGGAGACGAGCCTCACCGACGAACTGGCCCTGCTCCAGGACGAGCGTCCCGATGTACGCCTCGACCTGTGGGGCAGCGAGATCATCAACGACCGGCTGCGCAGCCGGGCCGACATCGTGAGTCGATTCTGGACGCGGGAAACCGCCCTCCAGTTCTGCACCGCGGCACCCCTGCCGGGCGTTCCCGCACCACCACCTGATCTCCAGACCCTCGCAGAACGCACTCTCGTCGGCCCTCTGGCCACAGCCGAGATCATGCCTTTGTTGCGTGAGGCAGACGCCAAGCGTGCGGAGGATCCAGGCAAAGCCGCCAGGCTGTACGGCGAGATCGCGGTACTGCTGAACGAAGCCGGGTGTGACGCCCATGCACCTCTCCTCCGCCACAGGCAGCTCGACGCTCTGTGCCGGAGTCGGCTGCATGACGAGGCGGCTGCGCTCGCCGCCCGCCTCGCAGCCGTGGCTCTCCTCCACGGAGACAGACTCGAGCCCCGCAAACTCGCCGATGTGCTGCGGACCACGGCTGCCGCTGCAGCCGAAGGTGCGGTCGGGGCGATGGAGCAGGCCGGTGGAACACAGCATCACGTGACTCTGGTCGACTCCGCGATCCGTGCCGTACAGCATCCGATCGGCGCACCGGAGGACCTTCTCCGTGCGCTGCGCGACACCATGGACGCTGATGTGGCATATCGGCCTCTGCTGGTGCTCCTTCTGGCCGAAGGACTGCTCTCCACCCACCCGGGCCTGGTGAAAGATATGCACGACCTGCTCGCTGCGGCTATCACACAGGCCAACGCAGCGCCGGTCGAGGGTGCCGGCGACGACATCGTCATCCGCCTGCGGCTCGCTCTGGCCGAACACCATGCCCCTGAGCGGGAGGAACTCCTTCGGTCCGCACGCAGGCACCGGATGCACCCGCGGCACGCGGCGCTGATCAGCGCCCGCGAAGCGCGGCGCTGCTGCCTCGGCGGCCAAGCGGATCAAGCGCTGGAAGGATGGCAGGATGCCGTGCACGAAGCCATCCATGCCGGGCTCACGGAAGATGCTGCTGACTGGCTGTACTCGATCCGCGCGCTGAACGTCCACTACAGTCCGCTGCATTCTGAGATCGACGAGGAACTTCGGCTGGCACAGTCGCTCAGGGTTTCGGGGCGAGGGCGACTGCTCAGCCGAATCCGCTCTCCTCGTACGCAAGCGCTGTCGGCCCTGAAGAACCAGAAGCAGATCGAAGCAGTACTGTCGGCCCGGCAGTGGCTCAACGACACTGTCCTGATGGGCAACTGGGCCGAGGAACTGGAAGCGCTCGACTTCCTCGGGGATCTTTACCGTGACAACGGCGAACCCGATCTGGCTGCCCTGCTCTACCAACGTGCGGGAAAGCACAAAAAGAGCACCGAGCTGGCCGAAGCAGTCGGCGACCGTCTATTGCCCTCCGGATCGTTCCGCGAGGGGCCGTGGTGGGAACTGCAGGCTCAAGCAGCGCAGTTGGCACGGCAGGCAGATCTCCTTGAGGACGATTCCGTCGCAGCTCTCCTGGACGAACTGATCATCCTGGCCACGCAGGGCCGGGCGGGAAAACTCATCGACTCGCCCACCGGGTCCTTGTCCCTCCAGGCGGGCAGAAGCGCCTGCGCACTGGCCGGACGGAGCAGCAGCGAACAGGCCACTGCCCTTCTTCGCATGCTCTCCCTCGACGTGCCGCGTGAGTCCGGCCACTCTCAGCTCACCGACCGCGAACATGTCTCCGCCGCCGCAGCGATCGCGCTGACACATCCAAAACTCACAGGAACGGCACTCACCAGACTGTTCGATCTAGCCGAGCAGAAGGTAGATGTCGCGCTGAAGACTCTCGTCGACAACGAGCTGCTGGCCCTGATGAGCCCCGCTCCGCAGGAAAGCAGCGGTGCCGGATCTTCGGATGTGAGAGGCCCACTCACTGAGGAGGAACGGGTCACATTTCGCGCACGAGCCCATGACCTGGTAGGCAAGGGGCACCGTCTGGCGATCGTTGTCTTCGCATCCCTCTGCCCCCAGAGTCCAGAACTGCGGGGCTGGGCACAGACTGCCAGGGACCGCATCCTGGATCGGCTGGAACCGGCCCCAGGGCGTATCACGCTCGGGTCTACGATCATCACTGATTCCTGGTTGGCTCATTTCCTCGACATCGGCGACAAGAAGACGTGTGTCGCCAAGTTGCTCGATCTCGCGGGTGATTCACGGGAAGCGGCATCCACACGGCAGGACGCACTCACCGGAGCACGCAACCTTGTTCTGAGCGGGGGGACAGGTTCCTGGCACCCCGTATTTCTCGCCGCGCGAGAGTTCGCGTGGGGGAAATACCAGAGCGGACGGTTCGACGAGTTGACGGGGCAGAAGAGCCACCCTTTGAGCTCTTTCAAGGTCAATTTGGGTTCGCCTTCCCTCCAGGCGCACGGTTTGCGTCTGGCCGGAACTGCGGCAACCGAGGAAGAAGACCAGCGATGGGTACGCGAACAAGCGATCGGAATGCTGCGAAGTGCAGACGCGTCACAAGTCCACCTCGCTGCCCTGACGCTCAACGAACTGCCCACCGGGGTCACGAACGACATAGATCCGGGCCTTCTCGCTGCTCATGCTCATCCGGCCGTCCGCATGCTCAGTGCCGTACTGAGCATGCGGCACCCCCAACGTCACCTGGCCACGGCCCTGCGCCTGGCCGAAGACGCCGACGTCGACGTACGACGCACTCTGGCAGAAGCCTCGGCGACTGCTCTGTCCGAAGAGCACCCGGCGGTGGACCAGGTGCTTCGGCTTCTACGACAGGACCTCCGGCACAGCGTCCGGCGCGCGGCCCGCACAGCGCCGGACAATCACCCGCGCGGTGGGCCGTACTTCGGGCCGTGAGGCCTCAGGCTTCCACGGTGTTCGGCTCCGGGGCAGGGGCGAGCGGCAGCACGTACTCGCCCGCGAGCCACGCCAGGTGCTGGGGAAGGGGACGGGACAGGGGAGGGTAGCCGTCGTGGAATCGGAGCTGATGGGTGAGGTTGGCCCACTCTTCGGGGCTGTCGGCTGGATGCTCTTCTCGGCCGGCGTCCGCCAGTGCCTTCTCCGACAGGCAGCCGAGCACGGTGATTTCCAGGAGGCCCGGATTCCAGGCACTCTTGCGTGGAGCGGTCCGCCCCGCCTCGGTGGGGACGAGCTTCATCAGCCCTTTGGGCAGCGCCGCCGTATGAGGCACATCCGCCGTGCTGGCGTAGACACGGTGATCCGCGCCGGCCGGCCCCCACACACCCTTCGCGAACCCTCGCCTCTCGCCTCCGTCGTGCGCGTACCACTCGGGAACTTCCCCACGTCCGTTCTTGTCCCGCGTGAGTACGATGCGCAGATCCGGCCCGTACACCGCAAGGCGCTGATCAGGGGCATCGCCAAAGCCGAGCATGTCCTTCACCAGCGCTCCGTTGCGGAGCCTGGGCCAGTATTGGCGCAGGTTGCCCGAGTTGGCGAGGAGCAGGGTCGGCCGGTCCCGGAGCTGGAAGAGCAGGGTCCGGATCTGCCGCTCGATTTCGTCCTGCCGGTACTGCTGAGTTCCGGGGCCGAAGGCGGCGCCGCTCCTGTCCGCCCCCTGGGAATTCCCTCCCGTCTCCTGGCACAGTGCGAGCAACAGCTGGGAATAGGGCACCCACTCGGCGCGCTCAGGATCCCAGCCGTGCACGCCCTCCGTCTCCTCGCCAGGCCGGATGCGCACTGCCACCAAGCGACATGCCGGCCAATGAGTGGGGCCCTTCTTGGTGTGGCGGACCAGCCAGAGGCCGACGTACTGGAGATCGTCCGGAATCCCCGGGCCCACCCGGTGGCCGGGTGGAGAGACCGCTCCGAGCTGGCGGAATACATCCAGCCACGCCGAGCGCGCCCGGTGCGGGAGATTGTCCTCCGAATCCTGCGGAAGATTGATGAACTGAGTCAGCCTTCCTTTCCCGGCACAGGCGATGCGCAACGCGTGTTTGGGATCGGAGTCCAACGCTTTGAACCGTTCCTTGGCACCGATTTCAATGATCGCCAGGCCTGGCATTCCCCTGTGCCTTTCCAGTTGGCCATCGACGAGGGCTCGTCGGTCGGCGACGGACTTGGCGAACCGAACGGCCCGGGGTGCGCGTCGGCTTCCCGTTGCGGGCAGGGGGGAAGCCACCGCGCCGGCCTGGCTGGTCCGCACCTGGATGTCCAACTCGTCGGTTCGCCAGGCCCATGTTTCGGGGCCAGTGCCCTGCGACTCGTGTCCGGGCGGCAGTCCGAGCAAGCGCGGCAGTTCCGTGACGAGCGCATCCCTTGTCTCGGGCGTCTGCCAGAGGATGTCGATGTGCAACGGTTCTCGTCGGAGAGCACCTGCCAGGGTTTTCCTCCGGGACTGCGCCAGCCTGTCCTCCCGTACGTCCGGAGAAGCCGACGCCGACCGGGGCAACAGTGCGGGAGTGCTGTGCCGGACCGCCCGGGAGAGGTCGGGGACACGCCTCAGCATCGGCCGCAGCCCGTCTTCGACCCAAGCGTCCAGCTCCGCCCGCTCCTTGGGCATCACTCCAGGGCCTATGCAATGAGACCCGATTCCGGCGCGGTGGACGATTCCTGCCGCGACACCACGGCTCCCGTTGATCCATTTCTCTGGATTCCCGAGGAGCTCCTCCGGATCGGGGTAGTGCCGGACAATGTCGAGGCCGGGTAGGAGGAGCACCGGACTGTGCCGACGCCACGCGGCTTTCTTCGAGCGCCGGTCGAATCCGATGGTGTTCCCGATCAACCGGATTCCGTCGGTGTTGCCGTCCGGCCAGGGCAATGGCGCGTCAAGCAGCACGGTGGAGCCGCGCATTTCACTGGTGCGTGTCTCCAGCTGGGTTGCCCACCTACGGATACTTGTCGACGCATGGACCCGGAAGCGCTCCGAGAACGGCACCGTGTGCACGGTGATGCTGACGAGGGCCGAGTAGTACCACGCCCGCTTCCTGTACTCGTGGCGCTGTGGCGGCCAGGACACCAGTTCGGCACCGTTGTCAGAGCTCACTACGCGGAAGCCGAGGGTGTCTCCGCCGATGTGGAAAGGGCGGGGTGCGAGCCGGGAAGCGATCCATTCCGGCAACAAGGTGTAGAGCGCATGAGCCGGTTCGGCAGTGCCGCCCGCCGACAACTGTGTCGCGGTGAGGTCCACCGGTTCGCGCCGCCACTGCGGAAGTTCACGGACGGCCGCGTCGAGGCCATCGAGGAGTTCTTCCTCCTCGGAGCCGTCGGATTCGTCGTCACCCTCTTCGTGGTGACGCATCTGGCCGGCCGCCCAGGAGCCGACCAACGGCGCGAGGAGGTCCTGGGGGACCTGGTCCCGGGCGAATAGCCATGCCGCCTCGGAGTCCGTGCCGATGCGGCGTCCCGTGGCGATCACGCCTGGGGCTGAAGCCCTCAACAGAGAATTGAGCTGCCGCACCGGGAGACGGACGGGGTGTGCGTTCTGCCTCTGGACGCGTGCGCACCAGCGGGTGAGCTCTTCGTGCAGGTCCGCGCCGAGCCTCATGACGTACGGGGCCTCGGTCCAGGGCCCGTGTGTGGGATCGGGTTCGTAGGCTGTGGTCCGGATCAACGGGTACATGCGCTTCCTCCTGACGGTGCGGAGTGATCTGCGGAGACCCCGGCGAGAGGGTGCAGGCAGCGGTTCAGGGTCTCCCACAGCGGTTCGTAGAGAGCACGGGCAATGAAGCGCTCGTGCGCCGAAACCTCGCTCCCCTCGGCGAAATAGGGGCGCAGTACATCGAGAACGCTGTGCAGCAGGCTGGATTCCGCAGTGTCGGGCTGCGGCGGCACTGCCGTCCGGTTCGGGGCGAAGGCCGAGTCCACGAAAACCACGCGTGCCGGCACTCCCCCACGTACCAGGCGCCCGATGACCTGCCACATCAGGACGAGCATGTCCCAGGTGACCTGTTCACGGTCCTTTCCGAGCCTGCTCCACGCCATGCTGCGCTGGAGTACCTGGTACCAGCGGCTGCGGGCCCGTCGGCGTACTTCTTCGGCGCCGTCGTCCACGGACGAGCCGCTGCGCACCCACTCTCCGAACTCACCACTGTCCATGGCCCGGACCACCCAGTCGTTGATCGCGTTGACGGCGAGGGAGATGTCATCGGGATGGGGGTTCGGCCGTGCGAGGAAGTAGACAGTGCCGATGGCGGCCACGTCCGCGTCGTTGAGGATGTTGTGCCCGCGCTCGACGGCCAGCAGAGGGGCCACCAGGATGTCGGCCTTGCAATCCTTGAGGTGTTCGACGTCGCTGCGGCGCAGCACCCTGGCCCGGTGCCCGGAGTCGTCGTAGGGCGCCTCGTCGTCCAGGTCCTCATCGTCCGAGACGAGCCGGAGCACCCGGTCGAACCAGCGCTGATTGAGGTTGTGCAAGGTGTCGGCCACCACCCGGGCTTCTTCGTAGCTGCCCACGAGCAGAAGAATCTGGTCCCGCCCCTTTGGCAGGGCCAGGAGCTCTTTCTCCAGCGGGCCTCCGTCCTCCACTTCGTCGACGCTCGCCCCCAGTCGGCGCGCGATACGGCGCAGCTTTTCTGGGCGCTCGTCGGGGTCGGTCCCGGAGATCCGGAGCTTTTCGCCGGCCTCGTCGATGAATTCGAATCGCATCGAGCTTTCGCGGGCGATCCGTTGCATCACCTCGGAGGGAGGTTCAATGATGACGCCCACCGGGACGGGAACGTGATAGCGACTGGAACTTCCGGCCCAGCTACTGCCGGACATGAGCAGCACGTTGGTGCCCGGACGACCGTCCACTGTGGGAAGGTCGGGCATCGCCCTGAGCAGTTCCCTGCCGACGCCGCTGCAACGGAAAAACTTCAACTCTCCACTGCGAATCCCTCCTTCGTCCTGGCCTCTCACGTGGAATTGGAATCCCAGTACATTGCCCATGGGCGCTTCGGGCACCATCGGCCCGTAGTCGATGGGCCTGCGGTACATCGAGTTGTATCCCAGGTTGAGCGTTGCTTCGGCTCTCGGCCACATCGCATTGATCAGGGCGAGTTTTGGTTCGAGCGCACACAGAAGGAGAGTGAACTCGAAGCGTTTGGCCAGTTCAGCACACCACTGTTCGGGGGTTTCTGGGGGTGGCGGCAGCTTCTTTTGTCGCCCCCCATTCTTCCGCTTGAGCTCGCACTGCTCCTCCCATTCGGCCCGTCTGGCCTCGTACTGCTTCTTCTTGGTGTCCATGAAGGTCTTGTCGATCTTGAAGACGTCGTCCATGATGCGCGTCAGTCGTCGTCTGGTGTTGTCCGGGTTGCTTGTGTGGAGCAGCTCCCCCAGCAGGCTTGTGAGTTCATCGTCCGCTTCCTCATCGACCCGGAAGCGGTCACCGAAAGGGTTGTCCCTGAACGCGTCCAGTCTGTTTCCCAGCAGCTCCCGTACTTCGGGGTACGGGGTGTTCTCCTCGGCATCGTCGGGCAGGGGACAGCGCTCATCGAGCAGTCCGAGCTGGAGTGTCCAAGCGCTGAAGTAGCCGGTGCGCACCCATCGGCGCAGCTCGTGGTCGGCGACCAGCATGGCGTAGATGCGGTCGGTCGCCGCTACGGCGGTGTTCAGCGCAGCGGCGAAGTTCTCGACGTCCCGGTCGGAGAGCTGAACCCGCCCGGCCACGGAGAACTCACGGATCTTGTGCCTGGTCAGTTTGTCGATGAAGCTTTCCTCGTCGTCACCACCTGCCAGGAGTACGGCAGGGGCGAAAGTCTGGTCCAGTTGCATCTGGACCCGGTCCGCTTCGTCCACGATCACGAGATCACTGCGGCGGCAGGCCAGCTCCAGGTAGCGGATGCGTACGCCGTTCTGCGGGATGGGCGGCGACGCATCGACCAGGCTCTGCGGGGTTGCGACCCAGATGTCCGCCGAGGCCAGTTCCCGTGCGGCGTGATGGCGCGGGCACGACGCCCAGTACGGACAGCTTTTCGACGTCTTCTGCCACCGGATGGTGCCGTGTTCGTCTCCGGGGTCCTCACGCCGAGGGAAGGGAGCGTGCAGCCGTGTGCACGGCGCTTCTCCGAAGGCCAGGGTTTCGCCGCCCGTCGTACCGCGCCGCAGGACGTTCAGCACGCAGGAAGTGCTCAGGTAGGCAAATGACGAATCGTCGTGGGCGAGCAGGCGTTGCTCTCCCCGGCCGGCGATTCGGCGGTGCAGGCGCTGGGCATGCCGCTGCCTTCCTGCTGCTCCCAGCACGGGCGCCGCCGCGCCGTCGGTGTACTCGTTGTACAGCTTCACCAGTTTGAGCACTTCGGCGACGTCGCTCACCACGACGGTGGTGGTCCGCTTGTCGCTCCTGGTGGCCAGGTGGACGGCAATGATGTCGCGCAACGTGCTCTTGCCCGCACCCACGATTCCGAGCAAGTGCTGGATGCGATCGACGGTGAAGGTGTCGGAGTGCTCGAAGCCGTCCGCCGTCCGGATCGTGAGTGTGAGCGCCCGCAGCCGGCCGGCCCAATCCCGGAAATTTCTGGCATCCATCGCCGCTGCAGTGTGGGCCAACTCCTTGAGGCTGAAGGCAAGTGGTTCGCCCTTGCCCGGCTGCAGTGCGTCCAGGTCATGGGCGACCAGAGGCGTGACCGGCACCGAAGGCAGGTCGACGACCGCCGTGCTGCGGCCCACGGGAAAGGAATGCGGCCCTGCTGTGGCCACCGCCGGTATCTCTCCGGCCAATGGCGGTGCAACGCAGAGGAGTCGCTCGTAGTCGTCCCAGCGACGGACCGCGACGGAGACCTCACGACGGTCGGCAGGCCTGTCCGGGTCGGGTACGTCGAAGCCGCGCAGTGTGCAGTCGTAACGCTGGTACCTTTCCAGCGCCTCGCGCCAGGCCCTGCGCCGTCGCACGGTCCACAACGAGTGGCGCGCGACGCGAAGCACGTGCTCCGAGTCCGGCGGGAGCGGGTCGAACCATTCGGCGGCATACGGATATCCGCTGAACAGCACCCAGGCGTGCGCCGCCGGACCGTCCGGAGCCATCCTCTCCTGAAGGCGCAGCCCGATTTCGACCTGGCACAGGCTTTCGAGCGCGGCTTTGCGCCCGGTGCGCCCGGTGTGGATCCAGAGTTCTGTGAGTACGTCGTCGAGACCTCGGCCGAAGTTACGCATCATGGCTTTCCCCCAGCCCTTTGCGTGAGGTGTGTGGAGTCCCCAGGTGGTGCGCCAGCTCTTCAGGAGTCGTGAGTTCCGCAAGCCCACGGTGCTGGTCACCCAACGCTCTCTCGAACGCGCGCCGGTAGCCCTCTTGGCCGGCCCGTCGCCGAGGTACGACGGCCAGCAGTGGGCCTTCAGATCCGTCGAAGGTGTCGATGAGCCGAGCCGCGAGCAGAGCCGGCTGCTGCCGGTCGTACACCCGCATGAGCCGTGGACGCATCCCGGTGTCGGCAATCCGGTACGTACCGAGGTCTGCTGCGACGAGTGTGTGAGTGACGCCCGCCCGTTTCAGGGCTTCCAGCGCCACTGCTTCGGTGGGCGCGGGCAGGAGGAGAAAAGACCTCAGGCTTCGTCGCAGCATGCGCACAAGACCCGGCTCCCGGATCAACCGGTAGGAAACGCCCGGCGGGCACTCTTCGCTCTCGCACCAGCTCTCCTCGTCACTGGCGTACGTGTTCTTCTCTCCCGGCAGAGCAGGAAGACCGCACGCACCGCACAGATGAAGGATCCCGGCGCGGAGGAGGGACTCGGGGACGGATACGTACAGATCCTTGACCCGGTTCCACTCCATCGGCTTCCAGCGGGGTTCGAACCGGTCGCCCTGACCGACCACCGGCCGTTCCCTCAGGAACCGCCGGCACCGGGCGTACTCCTCAGCCGAGCGGCACCGCGACGCCAGATCGGCCAGCAGGCGTACCGCCTCCTGCTCCGTATGCCCCCGGTCACCGAACGAGGCCAGCTCCTGACAGGTTCTGGTAGGCATCCGGCCGGCTGGGTGAATCAGCCGTGTGCCTGGCGCCACCAAGTCGGACGGCACGTGGAACGGCGCCTGGTCCGCCGTGAGCCGTGCACACCAAGCCATCAGATCAGGCACGCTCTCGGGAGGTTCCTGGGTGCGTCCCAGGCAGTGCAGCACCATGCGGTCCAGGGCGAGTTGCGCGGCCCGCGGGTACGGCAGGGTCAAGGAAGCCAGCCCGGCCCTGTCCGCCATCTCGATCACGACGCGAGCCAACTCGACGAAGATTTCCGTCCCCTCACCCCTCGCTCCCGATGCCGCGGCAAGGCTCGCGTCCTCCCCGCTCCTCATGCGGCTGCCCGCTCGGCGGTGCCCGCCGTGCACCAGCGCGCCACTTCACACCGGTGGCATGCGGGCCCCGGTACAGCCGGGTAGAGGTCGTCCAGGCGCCAGTCGGCCGTCATGGTGCTCAGGACTTCCTCTGCCGCGGAACGGACGGAAGGGGCGAAGGGATCGACTATTTCCAGGTCGGCTCCTCCCGGGCGCAGGACTTCCAGCTCGATCCGGGCGCGGGCGGACCCGCCGTCAAGTTCGCCGCGGGCCACCAACTGCACAGCGAGCGCCAACTGCGGGTACTCAAGCAGGAGTTCGCGCCGCTTGATCCGGTCACTCATCGTTGTCTTGGTCTCACGCCACACCCACGACCCGCCATCCCGGTACAACAGGTCCGGAGCAGCGATCACGATCGCACCGGCGACATCGTCGTACCGCACCACACGCGGCTCCACACGCACGTCACTTCTGTCCCGTACGCAACGCAGAGGGCACACCGCCGCATGCCTGCGCAACAACTCCGCTCCCAGCTTCAGCTCCTCTTCCGGCAGGACATACCTGTCGGGCGCCCACTGGTCAGGAATCTCTGTCGTGCACGGGCGCAGCGGGCCGCGCTCATGGCGTTCCGCCAGATAGGCGTGCAGGGCGCGCCCCCGGTCGGCCGCCGGGGAGTGCTCCAGGGCGAACTCCTTCGGCAGATGCAGTCGCCGGAGGTAGTCCTTGGCGGGGCATATCCGATAGTTGCGACCGTTGGTGACCGACCAGGTGCGGCGTGGTTTGCCGGCCCCGTCGACGCCCAGCAGTCCGGGCGCCCGCCGCAGGGCCGGGCAGACGGAAGCGAAGGCGCAGCCCTCGCAGGCAGTCCCCGGACGGTACTCCTGGTGGTCGAGCACGTCGGCGAAGGCTGCCGCTCCGTATTCCCGGTACTTCGCCACAGCCTCGTCCCTCGTGCCTTCGAACAAGGTACGGACACCACCGTCGAGCAGCGCGAACTCCACTATGCGAACGCGTTCGGGCAGCATCTCGGAGGCTGTGGTGCCGGATGTGGAGGCACCTTCGGCCAGTACCAGAGCAGCCGCCGCGACATGACCCTCGTCAGGCTCGCCCCGACCCGGACGGTTGACGGGGAGACGCAGTTCCCGCAAGGTGCCGTCCGTGGAGCGCAGGCAACGCCCCCATACGGTGATCCGGTACTCTCGCGCGCCTCGGCGGTCCGGGACGGGAGGCGAATACCGGTACGTCCAGGGGGGCGACACCTCGGTCATCGGCTCGTCGCCGTCGGCCCGGGCCGGGGGGAATGCCTTGTGGTACATGTCCACCGCGTGCTCGGTCCACTTCAGCAGGCCGTCGTGCGCCGGGGTTTGTCGCCGTCCGGGCGCCGGAGGACCTGTCTCATCAGCCCCCAGGGCTTCCCCGTCGAGGATGCGCACGAAGGGGCCGAAAGTGAAGTTCTCCAGCTTCTCCCGGGCGGCCGGGACCGGCTGTTGCGGGCGGTATCCCCTGGCCTTCAGTCCGTCGGCCGCGGGGCACCGGAAATCGCTTTTCTTGAACATGCCCAAGGACACGGTGACGACATCGGACTTCCGGTGCAACCCCTCAGGGGGCAAACCGAATTCATTCATGACCCGTCCTTCTTCTGAAAGCAGGTGAGGAGCTTGACCGTGACACGATTCCCCGAAAACTACGAGGTGTGGAAACAATTGGGAAGCGGAACCCAAGGAGAGATCTTCGCGGCACGTGACATCCGGAACGGCACACTGGTGGCAATCAAGTTCCAGCAGCCGCGCGGTTTCGAGTCGGAGAGCTTCTTCGGGGATCTGACCAAAGAGTTCGACAAGGAAGCAGAGAAGCACGACCTACTCGCCGGGATCCCCGGCATCCCCAGGATCCTGGACCGGGGGTCACACCGGACGAGGAAGTACTTCGCCCTGGAGTTCGTGGAAGGCGTCCCCCTGTACGACGCGATGATCGGGTCAAGGCCGCTGAAGGACCCCATGAGCATCGCGTCGATCATCGGTCAGCTGTGCGAGATCTTGCACGAGGTGCACGAGAGGAACCTTGTTCATCGGGACGTGAAGCCGGAGAACATCTTGTTGGACAAAGAGGGGCGACTCTGGCTGATCGACCTTGGATTCGCCGTCGAAGAGGGAGTGCCGACGGATACACGAGGCACGCTGCTCTACGCGGCGCCCGAACAGTACGACGCGGAAGCATGCAAAGGGGGCATGACGACACGTGCCGACATCTATTCACTCGGCTGCATTCTCCTGGAGATGACCGTCATGCGCCGCCCTTACGCAGCCACCGGCGAACGGCCCCAGCCTGGAACTCCCGTACTGCCACCGGAATTCCTGCCACTGGTTCCGGTCGAATTCCGCTGTGTCGCTCTACGTATGGTGGACCTCCTGCCGGAGAACCGTCCCAGTGCTCGTGAAGTCTTCGAGTGCTTGCGCCGGTACCTGCCGGAAGTCGGCGCGGACGCCCCCGTCAAGCCGCTGCGCTTCGCCGACCCCACGGAACGCTTCCGACGCCATGTCCCTCTTCTGTGACTCAGGAAGCGCCGGCCTTCACCGAAGCCGTGCCAGTTTGTCGGCTACCATCTGCGCTTCTGGGTCCTCCGCGCTTTCCAGCAGTACGAGCGCCCTCTCCAGGGCTTCCACCCCTTCTGCCCTCTCGCCCGCGCTCACCAGGACATCGGCCAAGCGGTGCAGCAACCGGGCCTCATTCAGCCAGTACTCAAGCTGCCGGTAAATGCCCACGGCCCGTCGGTAGACGTCCAGAGCCGCGTCGCGATCCGCCCTGGCGAGGTGGATCTTCCCGAGCGTGCTCAGCACGTTGGCAGTGCCGTTCCGGTCGTCAGTACCGACGAAGATGCGGAGCGACGCGGTGCCCAAGTCCAGCGCCTGGTCGAGATCTCCATGACCGTAACGAATGCTCGCCAGTCCGTTCAGCGCAGCGGCCTCACCCATCCGCTCCCCCAGTTCGCGGAACAGTCCCAGGGCGCGCTCATGATGCTCCTCCGCTTCCACAGGGTCGCCCTGGCGGCAGCGGACCACTCCGAGGGCGTGCAAGGAATGAGCGAGGCTGAGACGGCCCTCGCGCCCCGGGTGCCGTTCACTGCAAGCAACGGCCCTGGTCAGACTGGCCACCGCCAGTTCGTAGAGCATGGGGTTCCGGATACTGCCGGCAACCATGCGGTGGATCATGGCCTGTTCCACCGGCGAGGTGATGTCCTGCACCATGACCGGGACGTCTCTCAGCCGTTGGTACGCCTCGGAATGGAGGTTTCGCCTCCACTGGTAGGTGACAAGTGCCATGGACAGCAGCCAGACATGGCGGTGGAGCCCGCTTTCCGCCGCCAGATCCAGCACGTCCAAAGTCGTCTTGTACTCCGCGTCGAGCAGCTGCATCGCTTCGCGCTCCTCCGTCGGCGCGCACAATTCGACTGCTGCCTCCGCGGGATCGCCGATCGGGAGTTCCCTGCCGGGAACCAGCGCTTGATCGCAGGCCCACACGTAGTGGAGTTGGTAATCCGCCACGTGTTGCACCGTCTTCGCCCTCATCTCCAAGTCCAGGCCCGGCACGTGCTCACCGGCGTATCGGCGGGCGTATACGCGGACGAGGCTATGAAGGCGATAGCGGTCGGCGACCCGTTCGAGGAGGTTTGCCGCCACCAGTTCGACGATTGCCCGTCCCACGTCGACACCCGAACCCAGCCGCCCCAGCCCCATCAGGGCCGACCAACTGACTGTAGGGCCAGGGTGGATGGCCGCTTGGCACAACAACAGTGCCGCGACGGGGGAAAGCTCACTGAAGGAGCAGCCGAGTGCAGGACGGACAGCAAGGTCCTGGTTGGGTGTTTCCAGCTCTTCCAAGCACGTCCGCTCGTCGGCAAGGCGCTGGACCAGCGCCCGTACGCCCTCCGGCGCGCGGTGCGGGAGTTGCTTCTCGATCACCGAAAGCGCCAAGGGGAGCCCCCCGCACAGCTCGGCGATTTTGGGCAACACGTGGGGGCCGACCTGGCGAGGGAAAGAGGGGCTCAAATGCTGACTGAGCACACGTTCCGCGTCCCCGGGGTCCAGCACTCCGATTTCCCTCATGTACACCTCCTTCCGCGCGTGCAGGCCAGGAAGACGGTTCCTACTGGTGATCATCACGGTGCACGCGCCGTCTCCCGGCAGGAGCGGCAGCACCTGATCGGCGTCGGTCGCGTCGTCCAGGACAATGAGCACGGACCGCTCGGCCAGAGCCGACCGGAACGCGAGACTCTTCGTCTCGATCCCCGATGCGTCCGTCGACACTCCCAGGTCGGCCAGAAAGCGACCGAGGAGCTGATCCGGTTCCACGGGCCGGGTCCCGTGCTCACAGCCCTGCAAGTCGGCGTAGAGAATGCCGTCGGGGAAGTGGTCTGCGATCCGGGCCGCCAGATGACCGACAAGCCTCGATTTGCCCACCCCTGCCATCCCCGTGAAATGAGCCAGTAACCCTGTCCCCTTCTCGCACAGGGGGAGGAAGACATCCTCAAGCTCGGCCAGCAGATCCTCCCTCCCGATCAGCGGGCCTTCGCCCACTGAGGGAAGTTGTCGCGGGATCGGCGTGCCAGGCCGGAGCGGGTTGCGTGCGAGACGGGGCGGCGCGGCGAGAAACGCCTCGACGGTAGCGGTGAGTTCAACGCTGGGCAGCCCCCCGCCCTTCTTCCACTGTCTCTTCCACTCCGTAACGATCTTCTTGCGTTGCGGAAGCACGAGCGACGACGGTGCCGCCATCAGGTGACGCCGGAAGATCTCTTCGCTGCGCGGAAAACGCTCCAGGACCTTCTTGGTTTCCTTGAACACTCTTCCTGACTCTCCGATTTCCAGTTCAAGATCCAACTTGCCGAGCATCGCCTCCAGCCACTCGTCACACAGCTTGGCCCGAAGTCGCTCGAACCCCTCGCCCTTCAATCCCTTCAAGGGCTCTTCCCCTGACCACTGCTTCAAGGCCTCCCTCAGCTCCTTGAGGCACTCCCGGCCACGAAGATCCCCCGCCCGTCGAACATGTTCACGAAAACGAAGGTAATCGACACTTTCCCATTCCAGAGAAAGCGAACAGGTGCCCGAATGCTTATGTTTCCCAGGATCGCCGAGCGCCCGGCGAAGTTCCCTGAAGAGCACGGCGAGCCGGTTCGAAGGAACTTCCTCCGCACCCCACAGAACGCGCAGGGCGTCCTTACTGCTGACCCGACAGCCAGGGGACGTGACAATCAGCGCCAGCAGGCCGGCAGTCTTCGTGGCCCCCTCAACACCTCGCTGACCATCAGCTTTGGCGCTGATCGAGCCAAGTACGCGTACCTCCATCGCCTCCCTTTCGCGCAACTCGGCGGCACCCGGCTGCCGGTGGATTCCGTGCAAGGACGATAGGCAGATTCACACACCAAGAACCCGGCCCGCCTCCGTTTTCTCATTTCCGCCTCATACTCGCCTCACTTCGCGCTCTGCGGGCTCCCGCCGATTCCGGCACTGTTTCACCAGGCGCCCACCACGAACGTCACGGAGGGTGCTCCGCAAGGGAATCCACGAGAAGGAGTTCGCAGATGAACCGCCGCAGCCGCAACGACCGCGGGTCCCGCTTGAGGAGGTCTTCGTCCTACCGGCCGCACAAGCGGTCGACGGTCAAGGCTCAGCCGCCCACCCCGGAGACCCCTCCGGCCGCCACCCCGGAAACACCCTCGACCGACCCGGCGTAGACACACTCGCCACGGAATCCGGTGAATGCCCTCCTTCGGGCGGGCGTTCACTTCCCCGCACCAGACTCCGCCCTGCTCGGCAGCCCGTCACCTTCCCCTCATCCGTCCCTGTGGTTCGACAGAAGCCGAACCCCGTCCACAGATGTACAAATCTGTGACGCATGGGACGTGTGACCGCTTCGTCCCCTGCTGTCGACGGTCGGCTCGACGTACAGAGCGCTCCTCACCCAACCGATTTCCGGCGCTTCCACCGCCGAAGGAGAACCTGTCATGGCACCGATCAGTTCGAGCGGCGTACTGGCCGCTGTGAACAGGCACTTTGCCGACCCCCGGATCACCGACGACATCCAGCTGACGATCAGCCTGGAACGAGGCACCGTTTCGCTCTCTCCCGCCGAAGCACGCCACGCGCTCTACGGACCCGAGAAGAACCCTGTGACGTGTGCCGCGATCTGGACGGCGGCGATCCGCAGCGCGCAGGCCGACACGGGCCCGCAGGGGACGTGGCAACTGCTCCTGTTGTGGCTCGCTTGGCCCCGGCTGAACAAGACGGCGTACAAGATCTCCACAGGGCTTCAAAACAGCCTGCCGGACATCGAATCGGAGCTGGTGCTCGGCCTGCTGGAAGCACTGCCGGCCGCGGACCCCGAGAGCCACTGCGCGATGGACGACCTGCTTCGGACAGCACGCCGCGGGGCGGGCCGCCTCTCCCGTGATATCCGGTCGCTGCGGCCCGTCGGCTACATCGAGTCCCTCGCGAGGGACAACAACCATCCCGGCGCGGACGCCCGAGAAGAAGCAAGGGCCTCAGGAACGCCCGACTGGGAACTGGAGATCGCTCCGCCCAACGGACCGGGAGGCCTCCGCGCCCCTCTGCGCCTTGTCGGCTCAGCAGCCCAGCGGGAAGGCGAAGTACTCGGGGAGCTGGCCGGACGTCTCCATCTCCACCATGTCACCCGCCAGGTACGCAGGGCCGGGCGCAGGGAGCACATCGGCACCCTTTCCCTACGCCCCAGCAGGAGGAGGCGGTGAACAACCGACGGCGCCCGATGGGCTTCACCGAGGTCTTCAACCTCCCGGTAGCAGTGGACGCACGCACAGCGGCTTCGATTCTCGGCGTCTGTGTCGGGACCGTGTACCGCTTGATCCAGCAGGGGGCGTTCCCCTGCCCCGTGCTGCGCGTGGGAGGTTGCTTCAGGATTCCGACCACGTCGCTGATGCGCCTGCTGGAGATCGAGGAGCGACCGATCTACGCGGTCGATCTGGAGACCGGCATGGACTCCGCCCGGGATGTCGACACCCCGTGAGCGGGCAGCACTCGGCCGACGATTCCCTCGAGTGACAAACCATCACAATGCCGCCACCCCTCATACCTGGGGTGGCGGCATTGGCGATTCAGGCCGGGCACGGCACGGAGACCGGACATGACACTGTCCGGGGACGATACATGCAGTCCCTCCCGGGCCTCACCAACACAGCGAGTAGAGGCCTTGGGGTTGGTTGCCTTCCTGATGCTCGCCTTGTTCGTCGATCGACGGAGTCCGTGGGTGGCTGCGGCCGAGCCGTGCCTCCCCAGCACGCGGCAGGCACGGCCCCTCTGGGACGGTCAGGTGTCGGTCAGTTGCTCAGCTCGTCGCGGATGAGGTCGCGGACCAGGCGGCAGGTGGTGTTGGACGGCGGGTGGATGCCCACGCGCGCGGCCGTGGCGCGGATCTTGCGGTTGGTCGCCTTCTCGGGGACGTAGACCCCGGTGTCCATCAGGGCTATCGCCAGGCGCATGGCCTTGAGACGGCGGTTGTGGGAGATGTACCACTCGCGCGGCCGGCCGGCCGGGAGGGGCTTCTTGCGGAGCGGTTTCGGCGGGTTGCCCCGGTCGGTCTTCGGCTTGTGCGGGCGGGCGTTGGTCATCAGTGCGGCAGCGGTCACGGGCATCCTCCTGAGGCGGTCACGGACCCTCTCGGACGCTTCCCATTTTACTGGGCACCACTGACAATCGGCCCTGGCCAGGGGCCGTTTGAGGCCGGGTGGGCGGAGGGGCTGGGGGTACCTTTGGGGCATGGAGATCTGGATCAATCCCGCGTGTTCCAAGTGCCGCTCGGCGGTGCGGCTGCTGGACGAGGAGGGGGCCGAGTACACCGTGCGGCGCTACCTCGACGACGTACCGGACGAAGGGGAGATCCGGGAGGTGCTGGGGCGGCTCGGGCTTGAGCCGTGGGACATCACGCGGACCCGGGAGGCCGCGGCCGAGGAGCTGGGCGTACCCGGGTGGCCGCGGGAGGCGGCGGCGCGGGACCGGTGGGTCGCCGCGCTCGCCGCGCACCCGGAGCTGATCCAGCGGCCGATCATCACGGCCGACGACGGGACGGCCGTGGTGGGGCGTACGGAGGAGGCGGTACGGGACGCCCTGGGGCGGCTCGGCGGCTGAGGAACACGTCACGGCTCAACCGCCGAGGAACTCCGCGATGCGGTCGTTCAGTTCGGTCGGCCGCGCGAACGGCAGGCTGTGGTGCGTCGCGTACGGGAGTACGGAGATGGTGGCCGCCGGGAGGAGCTCGGCGGCCCGCGCGGCGGCCTTGCGGGAGTCGTGGGTACGGCTGTGTTCGGCGAGCAGGATCAGGGTGCGGGGGCGCAGGGTGCGCAGCTCGTCGGGGGTGGGGCTCGGTCCGGTGACGGGCCGGGCCCCTTTGAATTCGGCCGCGGCTTCCTGGAGCCGGAGCCAGGCCGGGTCGAGGGGGACGCCCTGGGTCTCCCAGCGGAGGAACTTGGCGATGCGGTCGGCGCGGGGGCGCAGCAGCATGGGGAGGGCGCGCGCCAGATAGCCCTTGGCCAGGCCCGCGAAGCACTGGGTGGGGTCCAGCAGGACGAGGTCGCTGACGCGACCCGGGGAGCGCAGGGCGTAGTGGAGGGCGGTCCAGGCGCCGTAGGAGTGACCGGCGAGGGCGGCGGGCGGGGTGCTGACGCTGCCGGCGCCGATGCCGTCGAGGACGGCGTCCAGCCAGGTGCCCTGGTCGGCGATCGTACGCAGTGGGCGGGCGGGATCCGCCACGCTGAAGCCCGGGTCCCCGATCGGGTCGACGGCGTGTACGCGGTGGGTGCGGGCGAGGCCGGCGACGTTGGCGTACCAGCTCGGGGAGCTGGTACCGCCGCCGGGCAGCAGGAGGAGGGGCGGGGCGTCGGCGGGGCCGCAGCTGTTGATGCGGGTGGTTCCGAAGGGGGTGGGGACGGTACTCGGTTCGGCCGCGTGGCCCGCGGGCCACTTGGCCAGCAGTGCTTCGTACGCGGCGCGGAAGGCTTCTGGGACACCGCTGCCTTCGGCCGGGGTGGGCCCGGTGGGCGGGGCGGGGCGTCCGGTCATGCGGACGCCTTCTTCGGGGGCGCGTTCAGAGCCGCGTCCGCCTGTTCCAGGATCTCCGTGACGTGCAGGCCGAAGCGGGCGTCGCAGGGGTGCGGGATGCCGGTGCGGGCCGCCTCCAGGAGGGCGTCGATCGCCGTGCCGAAGGAGTCCACGCCCGCTCCCCAGGGGCCGGGCAGGGAGTGCACGCCCGCCGTGCCGCGGAGTTCGATGTCGACTCCGGACGCCTCGGGCGGGGCGGTCAGGCTGAGGGTGGTGGAGCTGGAGGCACCGGAGGCGTGGCGGAGGGTGAGGTGGACGGTGTCACCGGGTCCGGGGGCCGCCGTCAGGTCCGTGACGTCGCCGAGGACCGGGAGGAGTACGGAGAGGGCGTGCGGGCCGACGTCCCACAGGGCGCCCTTCTCGCCGCGCCACGGGGAGGCGGTGGCCGGGCCGGACCCGCCGGGCCGGAAGAAGGCGCCGAGCCAGTGGGCGCGGGCGGTGAACCAGCCGTCGGTGGCGGTCTGTTCGGCGATCCAGGGGACGGTGCCGGCGGCGAAGCGGAGGGTGAAGAAGACGACGGAGGCGATGCCTGCGGCCTCGGCCGCCTCCGCGACCTGGCGGGCACCCTCCGTCGTCGTGGCGACCGGCTTGTCGAGGAGCAGGTGACAGCCGGCCCGGGCGGCGCGGACGGCGAGGGGGGCCTGGATGTCCGGGGGCAGGGCGATCGCGACGGCGTCGCAGGCGGCGAAGAGCGCGTCGACGTCGTCGTACGCGGTGGTGGAGTGCGCTTCGGCAATCCTGGCGGCGGCTTCGGGGCGGCGGCCCCACACGCCCACGAAGTCGACTTCGGGGTGGGCGGCGAGGGCGGGGGCATGGGTGCGGTCGGCCCAGGGGCCGGTGCCGAGGAGGCCGATGCGGAGGGGGGTGGGGGGCGGGGAGGAGTGCGGGGTGGGGTGCGGGGAGGTCATGCGGGCCAGTCTGCCCCGGGGGTGACATCCGTGGTCCCCCGCGGGGGGGGGTGCCGCTGCGCGGGGCCGTTCCCCGACGCGCCCCTTCTCCCGAAACGGGGCTCTGCCCCGGACCCGGGTGGCGGGCCCGGCCACGGCCGGTGTGTGTCCGCGGGTCGGATGTGGCTGGTCGCGCAGTTCCCCGCGCCCCTGAAAGATTGCCGCACGGTTCCCCGGGCCCCTGAAAGAGTGCCCGCACGGTTCCCCCGCACCCCCGAAAGGTTGCCGCGCGGTTCCCCGGGCCTCTGGAGGGTGCGACGCATGTCACGTCCGCGTCCGGCCCGGTAACACGGGGTTCACATACGGGCAACGGAGGGGAAATCCCCCGTTGCCAGGCTGCCGACCATCACCGCAGCAGCACGGGGCGCAGTACACCCCGCCACCGCCGCACCGGTGGCACCGCACCCCGCAGCCGCGTAGAACCCGTAAAGGATGGCGTCCGTGACGTTCAAGGCCGAGTACATCTGGATCGACGGCACCGAGCCGACCGCGAAGCTCCGCTCGAAGACGAAGATCCTCAGCGACGGGGCGGCGCTGCCGATCTGGGGCTTCGACGGATCGAGCACCAACCAGGCCCAGGGGCACCGCTCGGACCTCGTGCTGAACCCGGTGTTCTCCTGCCCGGACCCGATCCGCGGCGGCAACGACATCCTCGTCATGTGCGAGGTGCTGAACATCGACATGACGCCGCACTCCTCCAACACGCGTGCCGAACTGCGCCCGTTCGCCGAGCAGTTCGCGGGCCAGGAGCCGATCTTCGGGATCGAGCAGGAGTACACCTTCTTCGAGGGCGAGCGCCCGCTCGGCTTCCCGGTGGGCGGCTTCCCGGCCGCGCAGGGCGGCTACTACTGCGGTGTCGGCGCCGACGAGATCTTCGGCCGCGAGATCGTCGAGAAGCACCTCGACCACTGTCTGGCCGCGGGCCTCGGGATCTCCGGCATCAACGCCGAGGTCATGCCGGGGCAGTGGGAGTTCCAGGTGGGCCCGCTGGCCCCGCTGGAGGTCTCCGACCAGCTGTGGATCGCCCGCTGGCTGCTCTACCGCACCGCCGAGGACTTCGGTGTGTCGGCCACCCTGGACCCGAAGCCCGTCAAGGGCGACTGGAACGGCGCCGGTGCGCACACCAACTTCTCCACGAAGGCGATGCGCGAGGGGTACGACGCGATCATCACGGCGTGCGAGTCCCTCGGTGAGGGCTCCAAGCCGATGGATCACGTCAAGAACTACGGGGCGGGCATCGACGACCGCCTGACGGGCCTGCACGAGACCGCCCCCTGGAACGAGTACAGCTACGGCGTCTCCGACCGCGGTGCCTCGGTCCGCATCCCGTGGCAGGTCGGCAAGGAGAAGAAGGGCTACATCGAGGACCGGCGTCCGAACGCGAACGTCGACCCGTACGTGGTGACCCGGCTGATCGTGGACACGTGCTGCACGGCGCTGGAGAAGGCCGGGCAGGTCTGAGTCACGCCGTAACAGGCTTGTGGGGAGGGGGCGTTCACCGGTTCGGTCC
>NZ_JBSGZD010000081.1:0-28817 GCF_053610825.1 Streptomyces sp. NPDC054863
CGGGCGGACCGGGGGCGCACTCACCACGAAGGCCGGACCCGGCTCCGGGCTCGGCCATGGGCCGGCTCAGCCGCGCACGGGCTCAGCTGTCGAAGCCCAGGCCCACCTTGTCCATGGCCTTCAGCCACAGGTTGCGCCTGCCGCCGTTGTCGTCGGCGCGGGCCATCGAGCGCTTGGTGATCTCGATGCCCGCCCAGGCGACCGGCTCGGGCGGGAACGGCAGCGGCTTGCTGCGGACCATCTCCAGCTCGGTGCGCTCGGTCTTCTTCCCGTCGAGGAGGTCGAGCATCACCTCGGCGCCGAAGCGGGTCGCGCCCACGCCGAGTCCCGTGTAGCCGGCCGCGTAGGCGACCTTGCCCGCGTGCGCCGTGCCGAAGAAGGCGGAGAAGCGGGTGCAGGTGTCGATCGCACCGCCCCAGGCGTGCGTGAAGCGCAGCCCCGCCAACTGCGGGAAGCAGGTGAAGAAGTGCTCGGCCAGCTTGAGGAAGGTCTCCGGGCGGGAGTCCAGTTCGCCGCTCAGTTTGCCGCCGAAGTGGTAGACCGCGTCGTAGCCGCCCCACAGGATCCGGTTGTCCTCGGAGATCCGGAAGTAGTGGAACTGGTTGGCGCTGTCACCGAGCCCCGCCCGGTTCTTCCAGCCGCCGATCGACGCGAGCTGCTCCTCGTTGAGCGGCTCGGTCATCAGCGCGTAGTCGTAGACCGGGACCGTGAAGTGGCGCATCCGCTTCACCAGCGAAGGAAAGACGTTGGTGCCGAGCGCCACCCGGCGGGCGAAGATCCGGCCGTACGAGGTGCGCACGGCGGTGCCGTTGTCGTCGGAGGCGAGCTGGGTGCCCTTGGTGTTCTCGTAGATGCGGACGCCCAGGTCGAGGCAGGCCCGCTTGAGGCCCCAGGCCAACCTGGCCGGGTTGAGCATGGCCACGCCGCGCTTGTCCCAGAGGCCGCCGAGGAACGTCGGGGAGTCGACCTCGGCGCGCACCGCGTCCGCGTCGAGGAGCTCCATGTGCTCGGCGAGACCGAGCCGCTGGGCCTCCTCGTACATCTCCTGGAGCTCTTCGAGCTGGTGCGGCTCGGTGGCGACGTCGATCTCGCCGGAACGCTCGAAGGCGCAGTCGATGCCGTATTTGGCGACGGCCTCCTCGATGGCGTCGAGGTTGCGCGTCCCGAGCTCTTCGAGCTTGTCGATCTCGCCGGGCCAACGGGCGATGCCGTTGCCCAGGCCGTGGGTGAGGGACGCGGCGCAGAATCCGCCGTTGCGCCCGGAGGCGGCCCAGCCCACCTCGTTGGCCTCGATGAGGACGACGTCCCGCTGCGGGTCGCGCTCCTTGGCGATCAGCGCGGCCCACAGTCCGCTGTACCCGCCGCCGACGACCAGCAGGTCGCAGCGCTCGTCCCCGGTGAGGGACGGCTCGGGGGCGGGCCTGGCCGGGTCGTCCAGCCAGTACGACAGCGGCTTCGCGCCGGAAAGGGATTGTGCGGCACTACGCATGGCGACCGGGGCCATGGTTTCCAACTCCTTCAGGACCCACGGGGTCCTACTTGGGTGATGCGCTGTTCTTGCGGCGGCCGGCGATGAACTGGCCGCCGAGGACCATCAGCACGGCAATGATGAACATAGCTGTACCAATGACGTTGATTTGTACGGGTGTGCCGCGCTGCGCCGAGCCCCAGACGAACATCGGGAAGGTGACGGTCGAGCCCGCGTTGAAGTTCGTGATGATGAAGTCGTCGAACGACAGCGAGAAGGCGAGCAGCGCACCGGCCGCGATGCCGGGGGCGGCGATCGGCAGGGTCACCCGCAGGAAGGTCTGGACGGGCCCCGCGTACAGGTCGCGGGCCGCTTCCTCCAGCCTCGGGTCCATCGACATCACGCGCGCCTTGACGGCCGTGACGACGAAGCTCAGGCAGAACATGATGTGCGCGATGAGCACGGTCCAGAAGCCGAGCGGGGCGCCCATGTTGAGGAAGAGCGTCAGCAGGGACGCGGCCATGACGACCTCGGGCATCGCCATCGGCAGGAAGATCAGCGAGTTGATCGCGCCGCGCGCCCGGAAGCGGTAGCGGACCAGCGCGAAGGCGATCATCGTGCCGAGCACGGTCGCACCGAGCGTCGCCCAGGCGGCGAGCTGGAGCGAGAGCGAGAGCGAGCCGCACAGGTCGGCGACGCCGCACGGGTCCTTCCAGGCGTCCAGGGAGAACTGCTGCCAGGCGTAGTTGAAGCGCCCGTTCGGCTTGTTGAACGAGAACACCATCACGACGATGTTCGGCAGGATCATGTACGCGAGGGTCAGCAGACCCGCGATGACGACGAGATTGCGCCGGAGCCATTTCGTGAAGACGGCCATCAGACGAGGTCCTCCGTCCCGGACTTGCGCATGTAGACGGTGACCATGATCAACACGATCGCCATGAGGATGAAGGACAGCGCGGCGGCCGTCGGATAGTCGAGGACCCGCAGGAACTGCGACTGGATCACCGAGCCGACCATCTTGGTGTCGGTCGAGCCGAGCAGCTCGGCGTTGACGTAGTCGCCGGCCGCCGGGATGAAGGTCAGCAGCGTGCCGGAGACGACACCCGGCATGGACAGCGGGAACGTCACCTTCCGGAAGGTCGTCGCCGGGGTCGCGTACAGGTCCCCCGCCGCCTCGTGCAGCCTGCCGTCGATCCGCTCCAGGGAGGTGTAGAGCGGCAGGATCATGAAGGGCAGGAAGTTGTACGTCAGACCGCAGACCACCGCGAGAGGCGTGGCGAGCAGCCGACTCCCCTCGGTCCAGCCCAGCCAGCTCGTCACGTCCAGGACGTGCAGCGTGTTGAGCACGTCGACGACCGGGCCGCCGTCCGCCAGGATCGTCTTCCAGGCGAGGGTGCGGATCAGGAAGCTGGTGAAGAACGGCGCGATGACCAGCACCAGGACCAGGTTGCGCCAGCGCCCCGCCTTGAAGGCGATGAGGTACGCGAGCGGATAGCCGAGCAGCAGGCACAGGATCGTCGCCGTGCCCGCGTAGAGCAGGGACCTGACGAACTGCGGCCAGTACTCGGTGAAGGCGTCCCAGTACGTCTGGAAGTGCCAGGTGACCTTGAAGCCGGCTTCGAGCGAGCCCTGCTGGACGGAGGTCGACGCCTGGTAGACCAGCGGCAGCGCGAAGAAGACGACGAGCCACAGGATGCCGGGCAGCAGCAGCCAGTACGGGACGAGACGCTTGCGCACCGACGCCTTGTGCACCGGGGGCTCCACCTTGGTGGGAGGTGCTGCGGTGACGGTCACGAGGCGTCCTCCACCGACTGCACGCCCGCGTCGATGGCCTGGTCGGCGTCGAGCCCGAAGCAGTGCTCCGGGTTCCAGTGCAGGACGACCTCGGTGCCGGGGACCAGCCGGGCGTCCCGCTCGATGTTCTGTACGTACACCTCGAAGTCGGCGCAGGCGGGGCTGTCGACGACGAACTGGGTGGAGACGCCGATGAAGCTGGAGGCGACGATGCGGCCGGTGAGGCGGTTGCGGCCGTCGGCAATGGTGCCCGCGTTGTCCGCGTGGGTGATCGACACCTTCTCGGGGCGGACGCCCACGAGGAGCTTGTCGCCGGTGGCGGTCTGCGCCTGACATCGCTTGCCGGGCACCTTGAGCTTGGCGTCGCCGCAGGTCACGGTCATCACGTCGGCGGCGGTCGAGACGATCTGGGCCTCGATGAGGTTGGAGGTGCCGAGGAAGTTGGCGACGAAGGTGGTCTTCGGGTTCTCGTACAGGTCGGCGGGGGCGCCCAGTTGCTCGACCCGGCCGCCGTTCATGACCGCGACCTGGTCGGCCATCGTCATGGCCTCCTCCTGGTCGTGGGTGACGTGCACGAAGGTGATGCCCACCTCGGTCTGGATGCGCTTGAGCTCCAGCTGCATCTGACGGCGCAGCTTGAGGTCCAGGGCACCCAGCGGCTCGTCGAGGAGCAGCACCTGCGGGTGGTTGATCAGGGCGCGGGCGACGGCGACGCGCTGCTGCTGGCCGCCGGAGAGCTGGTGCGGCTTGCGTCCCGCGAACTGCCCGAGCTGGACCAGCTCCAGCATGTCGTCGACCTGCTTCTTCACGGACTTGATGCCGCGGCGGCGCAGCCCGAAGGCGATGTTCTCGGTGATGTCGAGGTGCGGGAAGAGCGCGTAGCTCTGGAAGACGGTGTTCACCGGGCGCTTGTACGGCGGCAGGTGCGTGACGTCGGTGGAGCCGAGGGAGACCGTGCCGGTGGAGGGGTCCTCCAGGCCGGCGATCATCCGCAGCGTCGTCGTCTTGCCGCAGCCGGACGCGCCGAGCAGGGCGAAGAAGGAGCCCTGCGGGACGGTCAGGTCGAGCGGGTGCACGGCGGTGAAGGAGCCGTAGGTCTTGCTGATCCCGGCGAGGCGGACGTCGCCGCCTTCGGTCTTCTGAGTCATGGGTTGCGGTCCCAGGGGGGAGTCGGGGTGCGTCAGGGGTGCGGGGGGCTGTCGCGTACGTGACACTGCGTACGCGGTGACACGTGCGGGCGGCCGGTGGCGCTTCGGCACGTACGTGCTTACGCGCCGATGAGCTTGGCGAACTTCTCCTCGTACGCCTTCTCCTCCGCCTCGCTCAGCGGGCGGAACGGATGCGACCGGGCGGCCATCGCCCTGTCGGGAAGGATCAGCGGGGACGCGGCCAACGCCTTGTCCAGCTTGGCCAGTTCCTCGCGCACGCCGTCGACCGGGCACACGTAGTTGATGTACGCGGCGAGCTGCGCCGCGGGGCCCGGCTCGTAGTAGTAGTCGATCAGCTTCTCGGCGTTGGTCTTGTGCCGCGCCTTCGCCGGGACCAGCAGATTGTCCGAGGAGGAGATGTAACCGGCCTCGGGAATCGCGAACTTCACGGCCGGGTTGTCCGCCTGGAGCTGCACGATGTCACCGGCCCAGGCCACGCAAGCCGCCAGGTCGCCCTTCTCCAGGTCGGCGGTGTAGTCGTTGCCCGTGAAGCGGCGGATCTGCTTGCTGTCGACGCCCTTCTGCAGCCGGGCGATCGCCGCCGAGTAGTCGTCGTCGGTGAATTTCTCCGGGTCCTTGCCGAGGTCGAGCAGCGTCATCCCGATGGTGTCGCGCATCTCGGAGAGGAAGCCGACCTTCCCCTTCAGCTGGGGGTCGTCGAGCAGCTGGGACACCGAGTCGACCTTGCGCCCGCCGGTCGCCTTCTCGTTGTACGCGATGACCGTGGAGATGCCGGTCCAGGGGTACGAGTAGGCGTGGCCCGGGTCCCAGGAGGGGTTGCGGAACTGCGCGGTGAGGTTGGTGTAGGCGTGCGGCAGGTGCGTGGGGTCGAGCTTCTGCACCCAGCCGAGCCGGATCAGCCGGGCGGCCAGCCAGTCGGTGACGCAGATGAGGTCGCGGCCGATGTCCTGGCCGTTGTGCAGCTGCTGCTGGATCTTGCCGAAGAACTCGTTGTTGTCGTTGATGTCCGCCGTGTACCTGACGGATATCCCGGTGCGCTTCGTGAAGGCTTCGAGGGTCGGATAGCCCTTGTCGCCCTCCCCGACGTCCATGTACTCGGTCCAGTTGGAGAAGACGACCTGCTTCTCCCTGGCCGACAGGTCGTCCGAGACCGCCGCCTTCTCGCCCTTGCCGCCCGCGGCCGGAATACCGCAGGCGCTCAGTGCCCCGACACCGCCGAGGGCAAGGGCACCGCCACCGGCGGCGCGCATCAGCGAACGGCGGGTCAGTGCACCCCGGCCGCTCGTGACGCTGCGCCGCATGGCGTTCTCCACGGCGCTCACGGATTCCGTGGAGCCGGCGGAGTGTCTCCCGTACTGGAACTGCTCCATGCGCAATGCCCTTTCGGGTGGGTTGCCGCGGGTCAGGCGGACTCTTTATCGGTCCCCGAAGATCGTGCGGTGCCAGTCCTTGCGGGCCACCGCGGTGTTGTCGAACATGACGTGCTTGACCTGCGTGTACTCCTCGAAGGAATACGCCGACATGTCCTTGCCGAAACCGCTGGCCTTGTATCCCCCGTGCGGCATCTCACTGAGAATCGGAATGTGGTCGTTGACCCACACACAACCCGCCTTGATCTCGCGGGTGGCGCGGTTCGCGCGGAACACGTCGCGGGTCCAGGCCGAGGAGGCCAGGCCGTACGGAGTGTCGTTGGCCAGCGCGATGCCCTCGTCGTCGCTGTCGAAGGGCAGCACGACCAGCACCGGGCCGAAGATCTCGTCCTGGACGACCTCGCTGTCCTGGGCGGCGTCGGCGATCAGGGTCGGGCGGTAGTACGCACCGTCCTTGAGGCCGCCGCCGGGGGCCTCGCCGCCGGTGACGACGCGGGCGTAGCCGCGTGCCCGGTCCACGATCGCGGCGACGCGGTCGCGCTGGGCGAAGCTGATGAGCGGGCCGAGGTCGGTCGACTCGTCGAAGGGATCGCCCAGGCGTACGGACTCCATCAGCTCCGCCACTCCGCTGACGAAGGCGTCGTACAGCGGACGCTGTACGTACGCACGCGTGGCGGCGGTGCAGTCCTGGCCCGTGTTGATGAGCGACCCGGCGACCGCTCCGTTGATCGCAGCTTCCAGGTCCGCGTCGTCGAAGACGAGGAACGGGGCCTTGCCGCCCAGCTCCAGGTGCAGCCGCTTGACCGTCGAGGTGGCGATCTCGGCGACGCGCTTGCCGACCGGGGTGGAGCCGGTGAAGGAGGTCATGGCGACGTCGGGGTGGCCGACGAGGTGCTCGCCCGCGTCCTTGCCCGCGCCGGTGACGATGTTGATGACGCCGTCCGGCAGCCCGGCCTCCTTCGCGGCCTGCGCGAACATGATCGAGGTGAACGGCGTCATCTCGGCCGGCTTCAGCACGATCGTGTTGCCTGCCGCGATCGCCGGCAGGACCTTCCACGCGGCCATCTGGAGCGGGTAGTTCCACGGCGCGATCGACCCGACGACACCGATCGCCTCACGGCGGACGTACGAGGTGTGGTCGCCGTCGTACTCCCCGGCCGACCTGCCCTCCAGATGACGGGCGGCACCCGCGAAGAAGGCGACGTTGTCGACCGTCCCCGGAACGTCGAACTCGCGCGACAGCTTGATCGGCTTGCCGCACTGGAGCGACTCGGCGTGAGCGAAGTCCTCGGCCTGCTCGGCGAGGACGGCCGCGAACCTGTGCATGGCGTCGGAGCGCTCGCCTGGGGTGGCGCCGGACCAGCCGGGGAATGCGGCCTTCGCGGCGGCCACGGCCGCGTCCACGTCGTCTCTTCCGGCCAACTCGTACGTAAGGATCCCCTCGCCCGTGGCGGGGTTCACGACCGTGTGAGTACGACCCGACGTACCGGGACGCAACTGCCCGCCGATGTACTGTGCGCCGCCTTCGAAACGGTCCTGCACCTGGAAGCGGTTGCCCATGACGCTCTCCTCCGCCGCTCACCCCGTCATACGGGGGTCGGCGTAGCTCCAGCTTGATTTGATTGCCGATCCTGACAGAGCGGAAGGCCACCAACAAGTGATTCCGTTGTTGCCTTTTGGTTACGCGACGGATTCGGTCGACCGTGTGTCGAGTCGGCGAGGAAATTCCGTACGGAGTGTCAGTGGCGGATGCCAGACTCGCATGCATGGGGAAGATCGAAGAGCTTGCAGCGCAGGTCAACCGGGGCGAGCGGGTGAAGTTCCTGCACTTCTGGGGTCACCGTCCGCGACCGGACGGCTCGCTGGGGCCGAGCATTTTCAGCCAGTGGTGGCCCTCGCCCTTCACGGTGGACGGGACCGTCTACGCCACGGCCGAGCACTGGATGATGGCCCGCAAGGCGGTCCTCTTCGGCGACGCGGAGGCGGAGCGGGCGGCGCTGACGGCGAAGTCACCGGCCGAGGCCAAGAAGGCGGGGCGCCTGGTCCGCGGCTTCGACTCCGACGTCTGGGACCGCTCCCGCTACGACATCGTCGTCGCGGGCAACATCCACAAGTTCACCCAGCACCCGGACCTGGGCGCGTACCTGCTGGGCACGGGCTCCCGGGTGCTGGTCGAGGCGAGCCCCCTGGACCGCATCTGGGGCATCGGCCTCGCGGCGGACGACCCCCGCGCGTCCTCCCCCGCCCACTGGCGCGGCCAGAACCTCCTGGGCTTCGCCCTCATCCAAACCCGCACCCACCTCACCCACCTCACCCTCTAGCCCCCGAGCCCCCTTGGGCACAGGGGCCGCCCCCCTGGGGCAGTGGGGTCTCCCCTGCTCCTTAAGAGCTTGGGGAAGGGTGGGCAAGGGGGCGGCCCCCACGCGGAGCGCACCCCCTCGCCCCGGCCCACGCTCGCTCCCGCCCCACCGGCACGCCGAACAGGGGCACAGGAGGGCCGAACAGCCCCTACCCGGAGCAAGGGGTTCCGCTGTGCCCACCCGTTCCGCCCCAGCGGAACGATTGCCCACAGCGTGGAAGGGACGGGCGACACACGGCGCCCCCGCAGGAGGATGGCGCGCCCGCCATCTCACCCACAGCAAGCCGCCCCGACCACAGAAACGCCCCGCTACGCCCGACTCACGATCGCCCACACGATGAATCCCACGATCACGGCCCCGATCGCAATGCCGATCGACCCCGTGATGATCCCCGCCAACGCCATTCCGGCGTTGTTCGCCTCTCCCCGTTCCGCCTTCTTCCGGCCCAGGATCCCGAAGATCAGGCCCATCGCGCCGAGGATGATGCTGAGGATCCCGTACATGCAGAACAGGCAGATCGAGAGGATCCCGAGCACCATCGCCGCGATGCCGAAACCGTTCTGCGGCTGTCCCTGTCCGGTCCATCCGGACGGCCCCGAGTAACCGGGGTAGCCGGGGTATCCCCCGCCGTACGGTGCGGATCCGCTCCCCGGCGACGCGGGCGCGGCGGGGTACGCCGACGGGTATCCGTACTCCCCCTGCGGGCCCCCCGGCATCGCCCCCTGCACCGGGTACCCGTACGTGGCAGGAGCGGAGCCCGGCACCGCGTCGGCGGGCCCCGCCGCCGGCATCGACGTCACCGTCGGCTGGTTGTGCACGGGATTCGCGGGCGGCCCGCCCGGCGCACCGGCGCCCGGCTTGTCCAGCGGCACCCGGTTCGCGGAGTCCTCCGGCGGCGCCCACGGGTCCGGCGCCCCGGAAGGCTGCGGAGTGTTGTCTGACATGGGCCCTCCCCCATCGTGGTTCCCCGTCATGCTACGGCGTACCCCACATGGCTCAGCGACCCGCCTACGATGATCCCGAGTCGCTTGCGCGCCACCCGGCGTACCACCCCGCATCAGGAGGATCCGATGTCAGACCTGCGCCCCTTCATCGCGGGCCTGCCCAAGGCAGAGCTGCACGTCCACCACGTCGGATCCGCCTCGCCCCGCATCGTCGCCGAGCTCGCCGCCCGGCACCCGGACTCCAAGGTGCCCACCGATCCGGCCGCGCTCGCCGAGTTCTTCACGTTCACCGACTTCGCGCACTTCGTCGACGTGTACCTGTCCGTCGTGGACGTGATCCGTACGCCCGAGGACGTCCGTCTCCTCACCTTCGAAGTGGCCCGCGACATGGCCCGGCAGAACATCCGGTACGCCGAGCTGACCGTCACCCCCTTCAGCTCGACCCGCCGCGGCATCCCGGCCGAGGCCTTCATGGAGGCCATCGAGGACGCCCGCAAGGCCGCCGAGTCCGAGCTGGGCGTCGTCCTGCGCTGGTGCTTCGACATCCCCGGCGAGGCCGGTCTGGAGTCGGCGGAGGAGACGGTGCGTCTCGCCCTGGAGCACCGTCCGGAGGGCCTGGTGTCGTTCGGGCTCGGCGGTCCGGAGATCGGTGTGCCGCGCCCGCAGTTCAAGCCGTACTTCGACCGGGCGATCGAGGCCGGCCTGCACTCCGTCCCGCACGCCGGTGAGACGACGGGCCCGGAGACCATCTGGTCCGCGCTGACCGACCTGCGGGCCGAGCGCATCGGCCACGGCACCAGTGCCGTCCAGGACCCGAAGCTCCTCGCGCACCTGGCCGAGCACCGGATCCCGCTCGAAGTCTGCCCGACCTCCAACATCGCGACCCGCGCCGTCGCCGACCTCGACGAGCACCCGATCAAGGAGATGGTCGCGGCGGGCTGCCTGGTCACGATCAACAGTGACGACCCGCCGATGTTCGGCACCGACCTCAACAACGAGTACGCGGTCGCCGCCCGCCTCCTCGGCCTGGACGAGCAGGGCCTGGCCGCCCTCGCGAAGAACGCCGTCGAGGCGTCCTTCCTCGACCCGGCGGGCAAGGCCGCGCTGACCGCCGAGATCGACGCCTACACAACGGAGTGGCTCGCCCGCTGAGCCCCACGCAATCGCCTCACCGAGCACCACGGCATCGCCTCACCGAGCAGCACCGCACCGGCTCACCGAGCACCACCGCACCGGCTCACTGAGCGGCGCCCGGCCCCATCACCAAGAATGACCCCATGAGCACCGACAGCCACACCGCCGTCGTCCTCGCCGTGGGTCATCGCGGCGACCCGTACCGCTTCCGCGAGAACACGCTCGCCTCGATCCGCTCCGCGCTGGACCTCGGTGCCGACGCGGTCGAGGTGGACGTGCGGCTGACCCGCGACAAGGTCCCGGTGCTGCTGCACGACGAGACGCTGAAGCGGCTCTGGGGCCACGACCACTGGCTCGTGGACCTCACGAAGGCGGAGGTCGACGAGCTGACCGGGCACGGCGTGCCGACCCTGCGCGAGGCGGTCCTCGCGGTCGGCGCGCACCGTCTGATGATCGACCTCCCCGGCGCGTACGACACGCTGGTGCGCACCGTGGTGGGCGGCGTCCGCGAGGCGGGCGCGGGCGAGCGCACGTACTACTCCGGCGGCCCGAGGGCCATGCTGCGCGTGCGGGCCGCGGACCCGCACGCCGAGATCGCCCTGACCTGGAAGTCCTGCGCCCCGCCGCGTCCCGAGCTCCTGGCGGCGATCGGCCCGCGCTGGCTCAACTACCGCTTCGGCCTCGTCGACCGCGCCCTCACCGACCGCGCCCACCGCGACGGCCTGCTGGTCGGCGCGTGGACCCCGGACACCGCGGTCAGCATGCGGCGCCTGCTCGCCGCCGGCGTGGACGCGATCACCACCAACCGCCTCGACCTCCTCGCGACGACCGCCGCCAAGTACCGGGGTGAGCAGCGGAGTTGATCCTTCCGGCATGATGGCCCTCGCCACCCCCGCACCGGAGGAGAGAGGGAACCTCGGATGCCCGAAGCGATACGCACCGACATCGCCCACAACGCCCGCGTCTGGAACTACTGGCTCGGCGGCAAGGACCACTACCCCGTGGACACGGCGGTGGGCGAGCAGGTCACCTCGTTCTACCCGAGCATCGGTGAAGTGGCCCGCGCCGACCGGCAGTTCCTCGGCCGCGCGGTGTCGTACCTGGCGGGCGAGGCGGGACTGCGCCAGTTCCTGGACATCGGCACCGGGCTCCCCACCGCCGAGAACACCCACCAGGTCGCCCAGCGCATCGCCCCCGACGCCCGGATCGTGTACGTCGACAACGACCCGGTCGTCCTGGCCCACGCCCGCGCCCTGCTGACCGGCACCCCCGAGGGCCGCACCGCGTACGTCGACGCGGATGCCCACGACCCCGGCAAGATCCTCCAGGAGGCGCGCCTGACCCTGGACCTGGACCGCCCGGTGGCGTTGATGCTGCTGGGCATCCTCAACTTCGTGGCGGACACGGCCGAGGCCCGGGAGATCGTACGCACCCTCCTGGACGCCCTCCCGGCCGGCAGCCACCTCGCCCTCACCCACCCGACCCTGGAGCTGGGCGGCGAGGGCAACAAGGCCGCGATGGCGTTCTGGAACGAGCACGCGACACCGCCGATCACCGCCCGCACCGGCGCCGAATTCGCCTCGTTCCTGGACGGGCTGGAGATCCTGGAGCCGGGGATCGTGTCGTGCGCGAGGTGGCGCGGCGAGGGCACGTCGGTGGCGCAGTTCGGTGCGGTGGCGGTCAAGCGGTAGTCGGGACGGCACAGTTGGCCGCGCTCGCACCGAGCGCTACCGCAGCGAGGCGAGCGCCGCCCCCGACATCGCGACCGGCGCCGTCAGCGCCTCCAGCCGCTTGATCTTCCTCCGTACGATCGCCAGCGGGATCACCCCGAACACCCCGAAGGCCATGTCGATCAGCGACCACCCGAAGGGAATCCCCCGGATCGGCCCGCAGATCAGGGCGAGCGGGATGATCCCGGCGCAGGCGATCATCCCGAACTCGACGACCCAGACGTTCCGGACCGGATCGCGGTACGGCCCGTAGAAGGCGACCGCGATCACCAGGTGGGCGAAGGCGAGCCAGTCCGTCCCGTACAGCACGAACGGGTACCTCGCCTCGGTGGCGACGAGCCCCTCCCGGCACCGCTCGACCCACTCCATGAGACCCGGCGCGACCTCGGGAAGCGGGGTCGACTTCAGCACCCCGGTCAGCCAGTTGAGCTCCGTGACGAGCGGGAAGGCGGTCAGCCCGCTCAGCACGAGGCACACGATGAAGAAGATCAACCACACACGGATGCGCCTCTGAAGGGCGGCGGGCTCGTTCATGTCCGCAGCGTATGAGGGCCTTTACGGAGGCTTTACAGGTCCCCCGCATTCATCGCCAGGGGTGTGCGGGGGAGACTGGTGGTTTGGCCACCACGCCGCGCACGCCCCTGCGCGGCCTACAGCCCCACGATGCCGTTCCACGTCTTCGCGAACTCCAGCCGCTCCTCGGCCGTGATGTCCCGTGCGATCGCGAGCCGCTTCCGCACGTCCCCGTCCGGGAAGATCAGCGGGTCCTCGGCCAGTGCGGCGGTCTCCTCGTCCTTCGACGAGGCGATGATGTCGCGGGCGGCCGGCACGGGGCAGACGTAGTTGACCCAGGTGGCGAGCTCGGCGGCGATCTCGGGGTCGTAGTAGTGGTCGATCAGCTTCTCGGCGTTGCGCTTGTGCTTGGCGAGGTTGGGGATCATCAGCGACTCGGCCCAGAGTTCGGCGCCCTCCTCCGGCACCACGAACTCGATGTCCGGGTTGTCCGCCTGGAGCTGGATGACGTCGCCCGAATACGCCTGGCAGGCCAGCACGTCGCCGGAGGCGAGGTCCTTGACGTAGTCGTTGCCGGTGAAGCGGCGGACGTGGTCCGCCTTGACCAGCTTCTCGACGTGGTCGCACATCTTGTGGAAGTCGTCCGCCGTCCAGCGCGTGACGTCCGCGCCGAGGCCCTGCATCAGCAGCGAGAAGCTCTCGTCGAGGCCGGAGAAGAGCGTGACCCTGCCCTTGAGTTCGGGGCGCCACAGGTCCGAGGTGTGCTTGATCTCGCGGCCGAGCTTCTTGCGGTTGTACGCGATGCCGGTGATGCCGGACTGCCAGGGCACGCTGTGCAGCCGGCCCTTGTCGAAGGCGGGACCGCGCAGCTGCGGGTCCAGGTACTTCGCCACGTTCGGCTGCTTGGCGCGGTCCATCTCCTGGACCCAGCCGAGGTGGACGAAGCGGGCGGCCATCCAGTCGCTCATGACGATCAGGTCGCGGCCGGTCTCCTGGTGGTTCATCAGGGCCGGGCTGACCTTGCCGAAGAACTCGTCGTTGTCGTTGATCTCCTCGGTGTACCGGACGGAGATCCCGGTGCGCCTGGTGAACTCGTCCAGCGTGGGCCGCTTGGACCTGTTCTCCTCGTCGGTGTCGATGTAGAGCGGCCAGTTGGCGAACTGGAGGCTCCTGTCCCGGTCGGAGGAGTCCGTGCCGGCCCGCTCCTCCGGCCTGACGTACGCGGCGGGAACGCCGCACCCGGTGAGCGCGGCGAGCGCGCCCGTCGAACCGATTCCGTACCCGATGCCGCGGAGCACCGTACGGCGCGAGAGACGACGCGAAACGCGACCAAGATCACCCATGGTGCTCACCCTGTCCCGAAGCGCGAGGGGCGGGCAATAGACATTGTGCCTACCGCCCGCCCCTCAACCCGGCTCAGCCGTCGAGCGACGTCATGACGTGCTTGATGCGGGTGTAGTCCTCGAAGCCGTAGGCCGAGAGGTCCTTGCCGTAGCCGGACTGCTTGAAGCCGCCGTGCGGCATCTCCGCGACGAGCGGGATGTGGGTGTTGATCCACACACAGCCGAAGTCGAGGTTCTTGGACATGCGCATGGCGCGCGCGTGGTCCTTGGTCCAGACGGACGACGCGAGGGCGAATTCGACGCCGTTCGCCCACTCCAGGGCCTGCGCCTCGTCGGTGAAGGACTGGACGGTGATGACGGGGCCGAAGACCTCGTTCTGGATGATCTCGTCGTCCTGCTTGAGGCCGGAGACGACGGTCGGGGCGTAGAAGTAGCCCTTGTCGCCGACCCGGTGGCCGCCCGCCTCGACCTTGGCGTGGGCGGGCAGCCGGTCGACGAAGCCGGAGACCTGCTTCAGCTGGTTGGCGTTGTTGAGCGGCCCGTAGAGCACGTCCTCGTCGTCCGGCAGGCCGGTCTTCGTGTCGGCGGCCGCCTTGGCGAGCGCCGTCACGAACTCGTCGTGGATGGACTCCTGTACGAGCACACGGGTGGCCGCAGTGCAGTCCTGGCCCGCGTTGAAGAAGCCCGCCATCGAGATGTCCTCGACGGCCTTGGCGAGGTCGGTGTCCTCGAACACGACGACCGGCGCCTTGCCGCCCAGCTCCAGGTGGACCCGCTTGAGGTCCTTGGAGGCGGACTCGGCGACCTGCATGCCGGCCCGTACGGAACCGGTGATGGAGGCCATCGCGGGGGTCTTGTGCTCGACCATCGCACGGCCGGTGTCGCGGTCGCCGCAGACGACGTTGAAGACGCCCTCGGGGACGATGCCACCGATGATCTCGGCGATCAGGACCGTCGACGCGGGGGTGGTGTCGGACGGCTTGAGGACGACGGTGTTGCCCGCGGCGAGCGCCGGGGCGAACTTCCACACCGCCATCATCATCGGGTAGTTCCACGGCGCGACCTGCGCGCAGACGCCGACCGGCTCGCGGCGGACGATGGAGGTCAGACCCTCCATGTACTCGCCCGCGCTGCGCCCTTCGAGCAGTCGTGCCGCACCCGCGAAGAAGCGGATCTGGTCGACCATGGGCGGGATTTCCTCGGTGCGGGTCAGGCCCAGCGGCTTGCCGCAGTTCTCCGACTCGGCGGCGATCAGCTCCTCCGCGCGCTCCTCGAAGGCGTCCGCGATCTTCAGCAGCGCCCGCTGGCGGTCGGCGGGCGTCAGGTCGCGCCAGGCGGGGAACGCCTGGGCGGCGGCGGCCATCGCGGCGTCGACGTCCTCCTGGCCGGAGAGCGGCGCGGTCGCGTACGCCTCGCCCGTCACCGGATTGATGACCTCGGTGGTCCGCCCGTCGGCGGCGTCCCGGAACTCCCCGGCGATGTAATTGCGCAGACGGCGCAGCTCGGTGGTCACGGCCACTCTCCCTATGTCTGTCCGGTGGGTGAGACACCCACATTAGTCAGTGGAGCGACGCTTTCGACATACCTCCCTGTCGACAACTTCGGATTCAGTTAAATCAAGACCCTCGGACAACGAATTTCATCGGTCTGCTCTTGCGGGACGGGCGATACGTGATGCACAGTGAGTCCGTGGTCAGTCGTAGCGCAGAACCCAGGCCCGGCAGCGGCAGCTCCCCGGCGATCGATGCCGTCTCTCTGGCGATCATCGAACAGCTCCAGGAGGACGGCCGCCGTCCGTACGCCGCCATCGGCAAGGCGGTCGGTCTCTCCGAGGCCGCCGTACGCCAGCGCGTACAGAAACTGCTCGACCAGGGCGTCATGCAGATCGTCGCCGTCACGGACCCGCTCACCGTGGGATTCCGCCGGCAGGCGATGGTCGGCATCAACGTGGAGGGCGACCTCGATCCGGTCGCGGACGCACTCACCGAGATGGCGGAGGTCGAGTACGTCGTGGTCACGGCGGGCTCCTTCGACCTGCTCGCGGAGATCGTGTGCGAGGACGACGACCACCTCCTGGAGATGATCAACCGACGCATCCGGACCCTCCCCGGAGTGCGCTCCACCGAGAGCTTCGTCTACCTCAAGCTCAAGAAGCAGACCTACATGTGGGGAACCCGATAGCCGTGAGTGCCAACAGCAACCCTGCCGCCGGCAAGGACCTCTCGAAGACCGCGTACGACCACCTGTGGATGCACTTCACCCGCATGTCGTCGTACGAGAACGCCCCCGTGCCGACCATCGTGCGCGGCGAGGGAACGCACATCTTCGACGACAAGGGCAAGCGCTACCTCGACGGCCTCTCCGGCCTGTTCGTGGTGAACGCCGGTCACGGCCGCCACGAGCTCGCCGAGGCCGCGTACAAGCAGGCCCAGGAACTGGCCTTCTTCCCGATCTGGTCGTACGCCCACCCGAAGGCCGTCGAGCTGGCCGAGCGGCTCGCACACCACGCGCCGGGCGACCTGAACAAGGTCTTCTTCACGACGGGCGGCGGCGAGGCGGTCGAGACCGCGTGGAAGCTCGCCAAGCAGTACTGGAAGCTGCGCGGCCACCACACCAAGTACAAGGTCATCTCGCGTGCGGTCGCCTACCACGGCACCCCGCAGGGCGCCCTTTCCATCACCGGTCTGCCCGCGCTCAAGGCACCCTTCGAGCCGCTCGTACCGGGCGCGCACAAGGTGCCGAACACCAACATCTACCGCGCCCCGATCCACGGCGACGACCCGGAGGCCTTCGGCCGCTGGGCCGCCGACCAGATCGAGCAGGAGATCCAGTTCGAGGGCCCGGACACCGTCGCCGCGGTCTTCCTGGAGCCGGTGCAGAACGCCGGCGGCTGCTTCCCGCCGCCGCCCGGGTACTTCCAGCGGGTCCGCGAGATCTGCGACAAGTACGACGTGCTGCTCGTCTCGGACGAGGTCATCTGCGCCTTCGGCCGCCTCGGCACGATGTTCGCGTGCGACAAGTTCGACTACGTACCGGACATGATCACCTGCGCCAAGGGCATGACCTCGGGCTACTCCCCGATCGGCGCCTGCATCATCTCGGACAAGCTCGCCGAGCCGTTCTACGAGGGCGACAACACCTTCCTGCACGGCTACACCTTCGGCGGCCACCCGGTCTCCGCGGCGGTCGGCCTCGCCAACCTCGACATCTTCGAGCGCGAGGGCCTCAACCAGCACGTCCTGGACAACGAGGGCGCCTTCTTCAACACCCTGAAGAAGCTGCACGACCTGCCGATCGTGGGCGACGTCCGCGGCAACGGCTTCTTCTACGGCATCGAGCTGGTGAAGGACAAGGTCACCAAGGAGACCTTCACCGACGAGGAGACCGAGCGCGTCCTGTACGGCTTCCTCTCCAAGGCGCTGTACGAGAACGGCCTGTACTGCCGGGCCGACGACCGCGGCGACCCGGTCGTGCAGCTGGCCCCGCCGCTGATCTCCACGCAGGAGACCTTCGACGAGATCGAGTCCATCCTGCGGGCGGTCCTCACGGAGGCCTGGACCAAGCTCTGATCCTTCGCACCACCCGCTGATCCCCGGCCACGGCCCGGATGCGTCCGTTCGAGTGAGAACGTCCGCCTCCGGGCCGTACGTCTGCCGTGCCGACGCGCCCCCCGCACGGCGAATCCTTACGGTGCCCAGTGACGAAACGGCTCTGTCTTTCGTTCCCCCGCAAGGGGGACGGAAAGTCCGATCTGCACACCCATCTGGAAAACCGTGAACCGAGGTGTACGCCATGGTGGTCCCGACGGACAACGCCCCGCCGGACAACGACGTCCTCTGGGCCCGCTCCCTGCACCACACCCACGGCGGGTCCCCCGCGCTCACCGGCGTCTCGCTCGGTGTCCGTGAGGGCGAGATCCTCGCCGTGACCGGTCCGCGCGGCAGCGGCAAGACGACCCTCCTCGGCTGCCTCTCGGGCCAGCTGGTCCCGGACGACGGCGAGGTCTGGTTCAACAGCGTCCCCGTACACACCATGGGCGCACTGTCCCGGGAGCGGCTGCGCCGGGACCGGTTCGCCTGGATCGCCCCCGAGCCCGGCCTCGTACCGGAACTCACCGCCTGGGAGAACGCGGCGCTCCCCCTGCTGCTGCGCGGCGAGGGGCACCGCGCGGCGAAGTCGACGGCCATGGAGTGGCTGGAGCGGCTCGACATCGGCGCCGCCGCCCGCAAGCGCCCGGCCGCGCTCCTGCAGTCGCAGCGCCAGCGCATCGCGATCGCCCGCGCCCTCGCCACCACCCCCACCGTCCTGTTCGCCGACGAGCCGACGGCGCCGCTGCACCGCACGGACAGCGCGCAGGTGCTGCGCACGCTCACCACGGCGGCCCGTTCGCACGACATCACCGTCGTCCTCGCCACGCACGACGCGGACGTCGCCACGCTCGCCGACCGCACGGTGGCCCTCCTCGACGGCCGCCGCGTCGCCCCCGGGCAGGTCACGGAAGGCCGGGCGGCGTGCTCGCTCTCCGTCTAGTCCGCGGCAGCCACCCGCTGGTGCTGCTGCGCCGGCTGCTGGTCGCGGCGGCATCGGCCGGAGTCGGCTTCCTGCTGCTCTGCACCCTGGGCTACGCCCTCGGGCACCCTGCCGCGTCCGCCCCCTCCGTGCTCCGGCTCCTGTGGTGTCTGGTCCCACTCGCCGCGACCGTGCAGTTCGCGGTCGCCGTGGCGCGTACGGACCCCAGCACCCGGCCGCGCCCCGGCCTGTCCGCGGTGGGCCTGGGCCCGGCCGGGCTGGCCGCGACGGCGGCGGCCTCGACGGCCCTCTCCTGCACCCTCGGCTCCATGCTGGCCCTGCTCTTCTTCCTGCACCTGCGCGGCGACCTGACCGGGCTCCCGTTCGACGGCGCGGCCACCGAACTCCTGGCCGCCGACCGCCCGTTGCCCCTGCCCGCCGTCCTGATCCTGCTCACCGTGGTGCCGCTCACCGCCGCGGCGGCGAGCGCGGTGACCCTGCGCCCGCGCACCGGCACCAGGGTCCGTCCCGGCGGCACCCCGCCCACGGGCAGCACCACCCGGCCCCTCCCGCCGGGCACCTCGGCCTCTCCTCTCCCCTCGGCCCCTCCCACCGGCCTCCCCTGGGGCGTCGCCCTGACCGCCGTCGGCCTCGCCGTGGAGACGTACGCGAGCCGGGGCGGCGGCGGCACGGAGCTCCCCCTGCCCGGTCACCCGGACATCGCCCCTGCGGGCGTCCTCGCGGGCTGGTCGCTGACCGCGCTGGGCCTGGCGCTCGCGGGCCCCGGGCTGGTCCACCTCTGCGGCCTCCTCCTCCAGGCCGTACGCCCGGGGGCGGTCCGCCTCCTCGCGGGCCGCGCGCTCCAGGGCGAGGCCCACCGCATCGGCCGCCCGCTCGGCGTGGTCTGCGCGACGGCCTCCGGCCTGATCGCGGCAGCCGGCCTGTACGCCCCCGCCGACACCGGCCCCGCGTCCTCCTTGGGCCCGCTCACCGGCCTGGGCGCCACCCTGGTCCTGGCCTGCACCACCGCGACGCTCCTCACCGTCGCCCTGGAGACGAGGCAGGCCCGCGCCGAGACCACCCGGGCACTTCTGCGCCAGGGCGCCGCCGCCAAAACCCTCCGCGCAGCCGCCGCCACCCGGGCCCTGGCCCTCCTCGCGCTCTTCGCCCCCCTGACCTGGGCGGTGGCCACCCTGGCCGCGGCCCCGCTCACCGCCTGACCCGTCCCACACCCCCGCCGCCACCCCCGGACGGGCCCTGCGCACCCCGCCGCCTACGATGGCCCCGTGCCTCAACACCCGGACCACGACCACGAGATCGAGACCCTGGCCGAGTTCGACCGGGCGGTCTCCGGCGGCCCCCTCACCGGCTACCGTCTCCAGTCCCTCGACCTGACGGACCGTACGGAAGCCCTGCTGGCCACCGACGCGTCCGATGCGGTCTTCCTCGGCTGTCCGATGGCGGACGAGGCCACGGCCAAGGTCAGGGCGGACGGCGCGCTCGTCTTCCCCCCGGTCCCGGGGCTGCCCTTCGACCCGTACCGGGGCCTGCTCTACACCCCGGACTCCCTCTTCGAAGGACTTGCGGACGGCGGGTACGAGACGACTCCCGACGCACACGCCTACACCTGGTTCCAGCGCACCAAGTCCGACGGCGACATATTCGCCTCGATGCTGCGCTCGATCCACGACGACGCGATCTCCGACGCCCTCGACGAACACCTCACCGGCGCACCGGTCGTGGGCGTCATGGGCGGCCACGCCATGGCCCGTGGCACCGACGCCTACGCGGGCGCGGCCCGCCTCGGCCGCACGCTCGCCCGCGAGGGCCTGACGGTCGCCACCGGCGGCGGCCCCGGCGCGATGGAGGCCGCGAACCTCGGCGCCTACGCGGCCCCGCACCCGGACCCCATGCTGGACGAGGCCCTCGGACTCCTCGGCAGGGCCCCCTCCTTCGCCCCGTCCATCACGGACTGGGCCGCGGCGGCCTTCGCCGTACGGTCGCGGTGGCCGGCCGGCGGCGACTCGGTGGGCATCCCCACCTGGTTCTACGGCCACGAGCCGCCGAACGCCTTCGCCGCGCACATCGCCAAGTACTTCGCCAACGCCACCCGCGAGGACGGCCTGCTGGCCCGCTGCACCGCCGGCGTCGTCTTCCTCCCGGGCGCGGCCGGCACGGTCCAGGAGATCTTCGACAACGCGACCCCGAACTACTACGAGTCGCGCGGCGAGCCCACCCCCATGGTCCTGGTGGACCGCGCCCACTGGACCGAACGCCTCCCGGCCTGGCCCCTGCTCCAGTCCCTCGCCAGGGACCGCGCGATGGAACTCCGCATCGCCCTGGTCGACTCGGTCGCCGAAGCCCCGGCGGCGCTGGCCCGGCTCCGGGCGGCGGCGAAGCCGGCAGAAAACGGTTAGCCCCCGCTCACCGGCGCGGACATAGTGGCGCACATGAGTTCTCTCGTACGCCACGTGACCATTGACTGTGCCGACGCCTACCGGCTCGCGAGCTTCTGGGCCCAGGTCGTCGGCGTCCCGGTGACCGACGACGATGCACCCGGAGACCCCGAGGCCCTGGTCCCCGTACCGGGCGCCGGGCTTCTCTTCGTCCAGGTCCCCGAACCGAAGACGATCAAGAACCGCGTCCACCTCGACCTCCAGCCCCAGGACCGCACCCGTGACGAGGAGGTGGAGCGGATCCTGGCGCTCGGGGCCACCCTGGTGGCCGACCACCGCAGCCCCGACGGCCCCGGCTGGGCCCTCCTCGCGGACCCCGAGGGCAACGAGTTCTGCGTGGAGCGCAGCGCCGCCGAGCGCACCGGCTGATCCCCCCGGCACAATCCGTGGCACCTCTGAGCGCGTCAGAAGCAACGTTCACGGCGATTCTCACGTCTGGTACTCGGAGAACGACGAACAACCCCTGAACGGAGCTTTTGGTGCTCATCGGCCTCATCACCGCCGTCTTGGCGTCGGTCTGCTACGGCACGGGCTCGGTCCTGCAAGCCGTCGGATCACGGAAGTCCGCCCGCCGGGAGGCAGCGGCGGCTTCCACCTCCGGTGTCACCCAGCACGGCGGCCCCAGCCTGTCTTCCACCGCCAAGGCCGCGATGACCTGGGAATTCATCGTCGGTACCATCCTCGACTTCGCCGGCTTCGCGCTCGGCGCGCTGGCCGCGCGCATGCTCCCCCTCTTCCTGTCCCAGACCGTGATCAGCGCCAACCTGGTGGTCACGGCGGTGCTCAGCGTCAAGATGCTGGACATCAAGCTGACCCGCAAGGAGTGGACGTCGATCGCGGTCGTCTGCGGTTCGCTGGTGCTGCTGGCGACGGCGGCGGGCCACGAGGGCGGCAACCACGCCGAGATGGCGACCCACTGGTGGCTGCTGGCGATCTCGGTGGCGCTGATGGTCGGCGGGACCGTGGCCGTGCGTCTGATGGGCGCGGGCGCGGCGATCCTCGCCGGTCTCCTCTCGGGCCTCGGCTTCGGCGCGCTCGGCGTCGGCGTACGCATCCTGAACGGCGTGGACCCCTACGACCTGGGGACGCTCCTCACCGACCCGGCCCTGTACGCCGTCCTGGTCGCCGGCATCGGCGGCATGTACCTGCACACGGTGGCCCTGCAGATCGGCTCGGTCAACGGCGCCACCGCCGCCCTGGTGGTCGGTGAGACCGTGCTGCCGGGACTCATCGGCGTGGTCTGGCTGGGCGACGCCTCGCGCCCCGGTTTCGGCTGGGTCGCGGTGACCGGCTTCGTCCTGGCCGTGGCGGGCGCGGTCGCCGTCGCCTGGTACGGCAAGCACGGGGGCGATGCGGAAGCGGATGCCGCGGAGCCACTGCGCCTGGTGGACAGTCCGCGGTAGCCGGCCCGGACGCCACGGGCCCGCGAGTGCGCCGAGCAGCACCAGCGGATAGACGAGGTAGCCGAAACGGCTGGCGGGCATGAGGGACATGGCGAGAGCCAGCCCGCCCGCCAGTCGTACGGCCGCCGCACCGACCGTCCGCGGCACCCTCGCCACCAGCGACACCGCGACGAGGAGCGCGCCGAGCGCCAGCAGGACCATGGCGACGACCGTCCCGCCCGGTACGTACTCCGCCAGCAGATGCCCCGGCAGCGGGCTGGCCGCCGGTGACTCGACGCCGCTCAGCCCCAGCGGGAACGCGACCACGTTGCGGTAGAACGCCCCCGGCCCTGCCAGCACCACCGGTACCACGAGCACCCCCGCCACACCGAGCGCGGCCACGGCGCACCGCACCGCCGCCCGCCGTCCCGCGCACACCACCAGCAGCGCCAGCACCACCGGCAGCGCAGGCCATGCGGTCCACTTCATCGAGGCCGCCACCCCGAGCACCAGCCCGGCGCACCCGGCGCTGCCCCGTCCCGCCAGGGCGACCCCGAGGCACATCAGCCCCACCACCGGCAGATCGATGCCGCCGACGGCGAGCGGCAGCGCCACCAACGGACAGACCGCGATCCACGGCGCCGCCGCACGCCGCGATCCCACCTCCCACGCCGTGGTCGCACGCCGCGAGGCCGCCTTCCACGCCGTGGTCGCACGCCACGAGGCCACCTTCCCCGGCGCCGCCGCACACCGCGAGGCCGCCCGCAGCGCGCCCAGGAACCCGGCCGCCATCCACCACCTGGCATCGCCCAGCACCGCCAACGGGCCTTCGCCGAACAGCACACGGGGCAACCCGAAGACGGCCATCCCCGGCAGATACGGATTGAAGTCCGCCGTCACCACCGGGTCGGCCACGTACGGACTGCCCGCGGCCATCAGCAACTCCGCCGACCGCTCGACCACCCGCACCTCCAGCTGCGCCTGCCCGGTCAGCACAAGTGCGGTCAGCGGCAGCGCCACCGCACCCACCAGCGCCACCACCACGGGCTTCAGCCGCACACCGGACACCGCTCGCGGCCGGACCGCGGCCCACCCGGCCGCCCCGTACCCGAGCGCGGCCGTCAGCCCCCACACCCGGTGCGGCCCGAGCCCGGAGACAAGACCGAAGAGCAGGCAGAGCGCGCCGCATCCGACCCAACCCGCCCACGCGAGGCGGGCCCTCCTGGCCCCCAACTCCCCCTGCCGCACACGCCGTTCGCCGTCGACCACTGCCGTCGCATCGCTCATGCGGCCACGGTGCGGGGCCGGCCGCCGACGCCGCGTCACACCCTGGTGCCAACCTCCGGGTCACCCCGTGGCATGACAGGGGTCGGTCGGCCCGCCGAAAGCCCGGCAGGGGCCGGTCACCCCTCCAGGAGCACGACTTCGTCCGCCGCGAACGCGACCCCGACCCCGGCGCCCCCCGCCGGGGCGTCCCGCAGCGCGCATTCGGCCTCCAGCAACGGGCCGTCCGCCGGGCGCAGTTGTACGGCGACGTGGGTGCCGCGGAAGGTGCGTGCGACCACCGTGCAGGGCAGGCCGTCCGCGACCGGCACGAGCCGGACGCCACCGGGGCGTACGAGCAGCCGGGTCTCCCCCTGCGGAGAGCCGGCGGGGACCGGGATCTTGCCCCACACCGTGTCGGCCGCCTCGCCGCTCACCGTGGCCGCCACCACGTTGTCGAAGCCCAGGAAGCGGGCCACGAACTCCGATGCGGGCCGCTGCCAGACGTCGAGGGGGGTGCCCGCCTGGGCGATCCGGCCGTCCCGCATGACGACGACCCGGTCCGCCAGGGCGAAGGCCTCCCCCTGGTCGTGGGTGACGGCGAGGACGGTGGTTCCCAACCGGCCGAAGAGCTGGCGGAGTTCGACGACGAGCCGCTCGCGCAGGCCGCGGTCGAGCTGGCCCAGCGGTTCGTCCAGCATCAGCAGTCTGGGCTGCGGGGCCAGGGCCCGGGCGAGCGCGACCCGCTGCTGTTCGCCGCCGGAGAGCGAGGCCACCGCCCGCCGCCGGGCGCCCGGCAGCCCGACCAGGTCCAGCAACTCGTCGGTCCTGCGCTCCTGTTCGGCCCGTCCCGCGCCCCGCATCCGCAGACCGAAGGCGACGTTGCCGCCCACGTCCCGCTGGGGGAAGAGCTGGTGGTCCTGGAACATCAGGCCCACCCCCCGCCGGTGCACCGGCACCCCCGCCTGGTCGGCGCCGTCCAGCAACACCCGCCCCGCATCCGGCGGTTGGAGGCCGGCCACCACCCGCAGCAGCGTCGACTTGCCGCTGCCGCTCGGCCCGAGCACACAGACGATCTCGTGCGCGGCCACCCGCAGGTCCACCGCGTCGAGCGCCGCCCGCGCCCCGAACCGTACGGTGAGAGCTTCCAGCCCCAGCAGAGGCCGCACGGCGTCGGTCATTCGGGACTCCCCGTTCATTCAGAACTCCCCGGACACGGATCGGTCGGGCCGGATGCGTTCCAGCACCAGCAGCGACACCGCGCACACGACCATGAGGATCGTGCTGAGGGCCATCGCCTGCCCGTAGTTGAGGTCGCCCGCCCGCCCGAGCAGCCGGGCCACGGCCACCGGGAGCGTCGGGTTGTCGGGCCGCGCGATGAAGACGGTCGCGCCGAACTCGCCCAGCGAGACGGCGAAGGCGAACCCGGCCGCCACCAGCAGCGCCCGCCGCACCAGCGGCAGGTCGACCTCCCGCCACGCCCGCAGCGGCGACGCCCCGAGGACCGCCGCGGCCTCCCGCAGCCGCCCGTCGACCGCGCGCAGCACGGGCAGCATGGTCCGTACGACGAAGGGCACGCCCACCAGCGCCTGGGCCAGCGGCACCAGGATCCAGGAGGTGCGCAGGTCCAGCGGCGGCTTGTTGAGGGTGATCAGGAAGCCGAAGCCCACCGTCACCGCGGAGACGCCCAGCGGCAGCATCAGCAGCGCGTCGAAGCCCCGCACCAGGCGCCCCGCCCGCCGGGTCAGGGCGGCAGCCGCGAGCCCGCCGACGACCAGCGCGATCGCGGTCGCCACCACGGCGTACTGCAGGGAGTTCCCGACCGCCTCCAGCGGCGGCACCAGGAAGGTCCCGCCGCTGTCGGCCACCGACCGCAACGCCCGGTAGTAGCCGAAGCCGTACCCCTCGGGCCCGTCGAGCGACCGCTCGACCAGCACGGACAGAGGCAGCAGGATCAGTACGAGCACGGTCGCGAGCACCCCGCCGAGCAGTGCCCACTGCCCGGCGCCGCGCGGCCTGCGCGACGTCTGCGCCGGGTCGACGAGCTTCAGCGCGCTCTCCCGGCGCCGCACCGTCCACGCGTGCACGGCGAGGATCGCTCCCACCGCCGCGAACTGCACCAGCGTCAGCACGGCCGCGGTCGGCAGGTCGAGGAGCTGCGCGGTCTGCCGGTAGACCTCCACCTCCAGGGTGGAGTACGCGGGCCCGCCCAGGATCTGTACGACGCCGAAGGAGGTGAAGGTGAACAGGAACACCATCAGTGCGGCGGCGGCCACCGCGGGCGCGAGCGCCGGCAGGGTCACCCGCCGCCAGGCCGCGAGGCGCCCCGCGCCGAGGACCCGGGCGGCCTCCTCCTGCCGGGGGTCGAGCTGCGACCACAGGCCGCCCACGGTCCGTACGACGACCGCGTAGTTGAAGAAGACGTGGGCGAGCAGGATCGCCCACACGGTGGTGTCGAGCCGCAGACCCCACAGCTCGTCGAGGAGCCCGCCGCGCCCCAGCACCGCCAGGAACGCGGTGCCCACGACCACGGTCGGCAGTACGAACGGCACGGTCACCACGGCCCGCAGCAGCTGCTTGCCCGGAAAGTCGAACCGGGCGAAGACGTACGCGGCGGGCAGCGCCAGCAGCAGGGTGAGCGCGGTCGAGGCGAGCGCCTGCCAGGTGGTGAACCAGAGCACACCGAGGATGTCCGGGTCGCCCAGCACCTCCCCGATCCGCCCGAGCTGCCAGGCGCCGCCGGACTTCAGCCCGCGCCCCACGATCGCGACGACCGGGTGGGCGAAGAACAGCACGAAGAACGCGAAGGGCACGGCCATCAGGCCGAGCCGCACCGCGCTCCCGCGCCAGGAACCCCGCCGGGCGCCACCACGGGCGCCCGGCCGGTCCTTGGCTACTTGTTCACCAGCGAGGACCACGACTTGACCCACTGCTCACGCTTGTCGGCGATCTTCTTGGGCTGCACCGTCAGGGGCTTGTCCACGACCCCGCCGAACTTGGCGTAGACCTCGGGAAGCTTGGTGTCCTTGACCGCCGGGTTGACGAACATCTTCAGCGGCAGGTCCTCCTGGAACTCCTTGCCGATGAGGAAGTCGAGGAGCGCCTTGCCGCCCGCCTCGTTCTTCGCGCCGTCCAGCAGCCCGGCGAACTCGACCTGCCGGAAGCAGGTCCCGGTGGCGACACCGGTCGGCGCCTCCTTCGGCTTCGGGTCGGCGAACAGCACCTCGACCGGCGGGCTGGAGGCGTACGACACGACGAGCGGCCGGTCCGCCTTCGCCTTCTTGCCGCCCGCGGAGCCCGAGAACTCCTCGTTGTACGCCTGCTCCCAGCCGTCCACGACCTTGACGCCGTTGTCCTTGAGCTTCTGCCAGTAGCCCTGCCAGCCGTCGTCGCCGTACTGCCCCGCGGTCGCGAGCAGGAAGCCGAGCCCCGGTGAGGAGGTCGCGGCGTTCTCGGTGACGAGGAGGTTCTTGTACGCGGGCTTGATCAGGTCGTCGAGCGACTTGGGCGGTGCGAGCTTCTTGTCGGCGAAGTACTTCTTGTCGTAGTTGACGCAGATGTCGCCGGTGTCGACCGGCGTCACCCGGTGCTCGCCCTTGTCGAGCTGGAGGTCCGCCGGTACGCGGTCCAGGCCCTTCGCCTCGTACGACCGGAACAGTCCGTTGTCGAGCGCGCGCGAGAGGAGGGTGTTGTCGACGCCGAAGAAGACGTCGCCGCGCGGTGATCCCTTGGTCAGGATCTCCTGGTTGAGGGCGGCTCCGGCGTCGCCGCTCTTCAGCACCTTGACGGTGTAGCCGGATCGCTTCGTGAACTCCTTGAGCACGGCGGGCGAGACGGCGAACGAGTCGTGGCTGACCAGCGTGACCGTCTTGGAGCTGACCCCTTCGGTCTTCTTGCCACCGTCGGACGAACCGCCACAGGCGGCGAGCGTACTGACGCCGAGCGCGGCGGCCACGGAAATCGCCGCGAGCCTCTTGATGCTGCTCACTGGCTTGATGGTGCTCACTGGTGAATTCCTCCTGGAAATGACCAGGAAGAGACGCGGCCCTGCCCACCTGGGAAAAGGTGGGCAGGGCGCAACAGCTTGAGTAACGACCGAACTTCCTACCCAGAATGACCTGGGCAAGGTTCAGAGGGTCTGCAGTACGGACTGCACTCTCAGCGCTGTGGCGCTCCCCTGTCGGAATATGCAAATGTGCGGCCCAGCGTACAACCAGGCTCGAACGCACTAACGCTCGGACGCCGCCAGCTGGCCGCAGGCCCCGTCGATCTCCTGGCCACGGGTGTCCCGCACGGTCACCGGCACTCCGTGCGCCGCGATCGCCTCGACGAACGCCTTCTCGTCCTCCGGACGCGAAGCGGTCCACTTCGACCCCGGCGTCGGGTTCAGCGGGATCAGGTTGACGTGCACCCGCTTGTTCTTGAGCAGTCGGCCCAGCAGGTCACCGCGCCACGCCTGGTCGTTGATGTCCCTGATCAGCGCGTACTCGATGGAGATCCGGCGGCCGGACTTCTCCGCGTACTCCCACGCGGCGTCCAGTACCTCCCGCACCTTCCAGCGCGTGTTGACCGGCACCAGGGTGTCGCGCAGCTCGTCGTCCGGAGCGTGCAGCGACACGGCGAGGCGGCACTTGAAGCCCTCGTCGGCGAAGCGCAGCATCGCGGGCACCAGGCCCACGGTGGAGACGGTGATCCCGCGCTGCGAAAGGCCGAGGCCGTCCGGTTCGGGGTCGGTCAGCCGACGGATCGAGCCGACGACGCGCTTGTAGTTGGCGAGCGGCTCGCCCATCCCCATGAAGACGATGTTCGACAGCCGCGCGGGACCGCCGGGAACCTCGCCGTCGCGCAGCGCCCGCATGCCGTCCACGATCTGGTGCACGATCTCGGCGGTCGACAGGTTCCGGTCGAGACCGGCCTGCCCGGTCGCACAGAACGGGCAGTTCATGCCACAGCCCGCCTGCGACGAGATACACATCGTCACCCGGTCCGGATACCGCATCAGCACGGACTCGACGAGCGTCCCGTCGTGCATCTTCCACAGCGTCTTGCGCGTGGTCTCCTGGTCGGTCGACAGATGGCGCACGACCGTCATCAGCTCGGGCAGCAGCGCCTCGCGCAGCTTCTCCCGCGAACCGGCGGGGATGTCGGTCCACTGGGCCGGGTCGTGCGCGTACCGCGCGAAGTAGTGCTGGGACAGCTGCTTGGCGCGGAACGGCTTCTCGCCGATCTCGGCGACGACCTCCTTGCGCTCGGCGGGCGTGAGGTCGGCGAGGTGCCGCGGGGGCTTCTTGGCTCCGCGGGGCGCGACGAAAGTGAGTTCTCCGGGTACAGGCATGGTCATACCAGTGTCTCAGATGTACGACAAGGGGCCCGCCGTCC